>DATLBM010000089.1:0-2635 GCA_035526885.1 Thermoanaerobaculia bacterium
TCGGACTGCTCGATGAGCTGCGTGTTGTGCTCGATCACGAGGACCGAGTTGCCGCGGTCGATGAGGTCGCGGAACGTGGCGATGAGCACTTGCACGTCGCTCGCGGCAAGGCCAGTGGTCGGCTCGTCGAACAGGAACAGGCGCGGCTTGTCGCTTTTGGCCGCGCTCTCCGCGAGGAACGACGCGAGCTTGAGCCGCTGCGCCTCGCCGCCCGACAAAGAATCGGTCGACTGCCCGAGACGGAGGTAGCCGAGGCCGACGGAGCGGAGGGCGTCGAGACGCTTGAGCAGCGCGCGGCGGGCCACGAAGAACTTCGACGCCTCGTCCACGGTCATCTGCAGGATGTCGTTCACGTTCTTGCCCTTGAACGTCACCTTCATGACCTGTTCGCCGAAGCGGCGGCCGTCGCACTTGTCGCACACCACTTCGACGTCGGCGAGGAACTGCATGTCGATCGTCACTACGCCCGCGCCCTGGCACACCTCGCAGCGGCCGCCGTCCGTGTTGAACGAGAACATGCCCGCGGTCACGCCGTGCAGCTTCGCGCCGGTGGTCTCCGCGAGCAGCTTGCGGATCTCGTCCCAAGCCTTGATGTACGTCGCGGGATTCGAGCGCGACGAGCGGCCGATGGGCGACTGGTCGACGAACTCCATGTCGTAAAGCAGCTCGGTGCCTTCGATGCGATCGACCTTGCCCGTGTCGAGACCGGCCACGCCGCGAATGTCGCGGCGGTAGCGATTGAAGAGGCAGTTGCGGATGAGCGTGGATTTGCCGGAGCCGGAGACGCCCGTCACCGCGACCATCCGGCCGAGGGGAATGTCGACGGTGACGTTGCGGAGGTTGTTCTGGCGGGCGTTGACGATGCGCAGCGCGCCGCTGTCTTCCAACGGAGGACGGACTTCAGCCCGTCCCTCCACGGGACGGACTGAAGCCCGTCCTACGTTCACGACCTGCCCCCCCAGCTCCCCCGCGCCCGGCCCCATCTCGATCTGGTAGTCCGCGCCCGCGATGATCGTCGGATCGTGCTCGACCACTACGACCGTGTTGCCCGCGTTCTTCAGTCGCCGCAGCACCGCGAGCAGACGTTCGGAGTCTCGCGCGTGCAGCCCCACCGTCGGCTCGTCGATGACGTACATCGTCTCCGTGAGCGACGATCCCAGCGCCGCCGCCAGGTTGATACGTTGCGACTCGCCGCCGGACAGCGTGCGCGTCTGGCGATCGAGCGTGAGGTACGAGAGACCGACTTCATCGAGATAGACGAGGCGATTGACGATCTCGCGGCGCAGGTGACCGGCCACGGCCTCCTCCTGCTTCGACATCGCCAGGTACTCCCAGAACCGCCGCGCCGACTTCACGTCCATCCCGAAGATCCGGCCGATGGTGAGATCGCGAAACTTCACGTGGTCGACGACGTGCTTCAGCCGCGAGCCGTGGCACTCCGGGCACGTGTCGTAGCTGCGGTACTTAGCCAGCTTCACGCGCACGTGGATCTTGTATTTCTTCGTCTCCAGCCAGTCGAAGAAGCCCTTGATGCCGTACCACTTCCCCCGCCCGTTGTAGAGCACGTCCCACTCCGCTTCGGACAGGTCCTGCACCGGCACGTCGAGGCGCAGCTTGTACTTCGCGGCGCCCTTCTTCAGATCGTCGTAGCAGTCCTCGTAGCCGGCCGAGTTCCACGGCGCGACCGGCATCTCGTCGAGGCGCAGGCCGCGGTTCGGGATGACCTTCTCCATGTCGATGCCGATGATCCGGCCGTAGCCCTGGCAGTGCGTGCAGGCGCCGAGCGGCGAGTTGAAGGAGAACATGTGCGGCGTAGGCTCCAGAAATTCAGTGCCGCATTTATTACACGCAAAGTGTGACGTAAAGCGGTGCGATAACCATTCACCGTTATGCTCTTCCAGGACGTTGACGTTCCCCTTCGAGACCTCGAAAGCCTGCTCGATGGCCTCGGTGATCTGGTTGCGCCGCTCGCCGTCGATGCGCAGTCGCGTGATGACCATCTCGAACGACGTCGCGCCCTGCGTGTCGATCTCGTTGAGGTCCGCCACCTCGCCGTTCATCCAGACGCGGTAGAAGCCCGCTTTCACCAGCTGCTCGACGACCACGTCGCGATGCGAGGCGTCGAAGAACACGGGCGCCAGCACCACCGCGCGGCGATCGCTCAGCGTCTCCAGGATCTGCGTGGTGATCGACTCGGGGTTCTCCTTGCGCACCGTGACGCCGCAATCCGGACACCACGTCTCGCCGCAGTACGTCATGAACAGGCGGATGTGATCGGCCAGCTCGGTAGCCGTAGCCACGGTGGAGCGGGCGTTCTTGACCGAGTTCTTCTGCTCGATGGCGATGGCCGGGAGGATGCCGTCGATGGCATCGACGTCCGGGCGATCGATGCGCTCGAGGAACTGCCGCACATACGTCGACATCGACTCCACGAACCGCCGCTGCCCCTCGGCGTACAGCGTGTTGAACGCCAGCGAGGACTTGCCCGAGCCGGACGGACCGGTCACGACCGTGAGCTGCCGCTGCGGGACGTCCACCGTGACGTTCTTCAGGTTGTGCGTCCGCGCGCCGCGGATGGAAATGGTGCGAGAGGGCATAGCAGAGGTGAAACACTTCCGCCGCGGCTCGTCATCCC
>DATLBM010000090.1:0-3909 GCA_035526885.1 Thermoanaerobaculia bacterium
GGGCCACGGGCCCCAGACCCCGTTTGCGGGCCAAGCCTCCGCGACACATCGTGTCGCGGAGGCTTGGCCTACCAGCGGGGTCCGGGGGCGAGCCCCCGGCCGCCGGAGGCCTCTGGTCGTCCCCCAGCGAAAGCGACCAGACCTACATCACCTGCCGCTCGCGAGCCTCGGCGGGTGCGGGCAGGCGCGACACATCTTCGTCGGCGCCGCGCAGTTTGTTGAAGAGCGCCCAGTACACGCTCATGCTGCGCTCGAGGACCCACAGCGGTGCGAAGAGGCAGGCGCGCAGCGGGAAGTGCATCGCCGCGGTGCCGGCGCGGCCGCGTGCGGCGAGGCCGACCGCGGCGAATGCGATCACGCTCGCGTAGACGCCGGCGAAGCGCGGTCCGCCCATCGCTGCCAGCAGCAGGAGCACGGGGACGAGCGAGAAGAAGAATGCCGTCTTGAACGGCAGCGTGAAGTCATCGCCCGCGAGGCGCGGACGCGACGTCATCCACTCCGACAGCGGGGCCGGCTCGCGGCGCACGAAGACGTCCGAGGCCGAGTGCACTTCCGCGCCGACGGCGATCAGGCGGCGCGCGTGCGCGTCCGGCGATGAAGGCAAGCCGCGCAGTCCGCGAATGGCGCTGCGCCGGAAGCCGAACGTCGCGCCGTGATCGGGCTGCGGCTCGATGCCGCGATGAATGAGCATCCGTCCCGCGTCGATGCCGCTCCACCAGGGCATGGGATCGAGATAGTCCTGCGGCTCGACCACTTCATGCATCTCGAGCAGCTCGCACAGCTGCGCGATGGCTTCCGTCGTGTAGCGAACGTCTTCGTTCGCGATGATCACTTTCTCGCAGGCGGCGTACGAGATTGCCGCGCGTACCAGGTCGACGCCGCCCGGCGCGCGGTACTCGGAGCGCACCGCAACGTGCCGCCCAACCCAGCGCAGGATGCGCGCGTTGAGCTCGAATTGCAGGCGCGGCGAGGAGTCGAGGATCACCACGTCGCAGCCGGCGACGCCGAGGGACGAGAAGTAGGTGGCGAGCTCGCGAAGCTCGCTGGCCGACGCCGTCGCGCTCTGCACGTGAACCACGTAACTGCAGCGGCGATCCTGGGGTCCGGTGTTGCGCATCGTGATCGTCGTGAAGAGCGAGCCGCGTGCCATGAGCGAGACCGCTGGCACTTCGCTTGTAGTGACCGGACCGATGCGTATCTGGCCCGGGAAACCGTATCCGCTTGGCGCTACATGGGATGGCGTCGGGACGAACTTTTCCGTTTTCTCCGAAGTGGCACAGCGCGTCGAGCTGTGCCTCTTCGATGCGAACGGAAACGAGTCGCGGCTCTTTCTTCCCGAGGTGACGGCGTTCATCTGGCACGGGTATCTGCCGAACGTCGGACCGGGCCAGTGCTACGGCTTCCGCATTCATGGTCCGTGGGAGCCCGAGAACGGACATCGCTGCAATCCCGCCAAGCTTCTGCTCGACCCGTACGGCAAGGCCGTCGACGGCCAGGTGCAGTGGGACGAGGCCGTGTTTCCGTATCACTTCAACGATCCGGAAAACTCGAAGAACGACGCGGACAGCGCGCCGTTCATGCCGAAGTCCGTGGTCATCAATCCGTTCTTCGGCTGGGAGGACGATCAGCGCCCGAAGACGCCGTGGCATCAGACCATCATCTATGAGGTGCACGCGAAGGGCTTCACGATGAAGCATCCCGGCGTGCCCGAGAATCTTCGCGGCACGTACGCGGGACTGGCGCATCCGGCGGCCATTCGCTATCTGAAGCAGCTCGGCGTCACGGCCGTCGAGCTCCTGCCGGTGCATCAGTTCACGCACGCCAATCATCTGCTCGAGAAAGGACTGCGCAACTACTGGGGCTACGACTCGGTCTCGTTCCTCGCGCCGCACAACGAGTACGCGGCCAGCGGCCAGGTCGGGCAGCAGGTGACCGAGTTCAAGCAGATGGTGAAGGCGCTGCATCGCGCCGGCATCGAGGTGATCCTGGACGTCGTGTACAACCACACGGCCGAGGGGAATCACATGGGGCCGGTGCTGTCGATGAAGGGGATCGACAACGCGGCGTACTACCGCACCGTGCCGGACAACCAGCGCTACTACATGGATTACACCGGCACGGGCAACAGCATGAACATGCGCCACCCGCACGTGCTGCAGCTGATCATGGACTCGCTGCGCTACTGGCACCTGGAGATGCATGTGGACGGCTTCCGTTTCGATCTCGCGGCCACGCTCGCGCGCGAGCTGCACGACGTCGACCGTCTCTCGGCGTTCTTCGACATCATTCAGCAGGACCCGTTCATCTCGCAGGTGAAGCTGATCGCCGAGCCGTGGGACGTGGGAGAAGGCGGTTACCAGGTCGGCAACTTCCCGTCGCTGTGGTCCGAGTGGAACGGCAAGTATCGCGACGTGGTCCGCGACTTCTGGCGCGGCACGGATCAGACGCTGGACGATTTCGCGACGCGGCTCACGGGCAGCTCGGATCTGTACGCGGCGAACGGGCGGCGTCCGTACGCGAGCGTCAACTTCGTCACCGCACACGACGGCTTCACGCTGCGCGACCTGGTCTCGTACAACGAGAAGCACAACGAGGCGAACGGCGAGGACAACAAGGACGGCGCGGACGACAACCGCTCGTGGAACTGCGGCGCCGAGGGTCCGAGCGACGATCCGAAGGTGAACGCGTTGCGCTCGCGGCAGCAGCGCAACTTCCTGACCACGCTGTTGCTGTCGCAGGGCGTGCCCATGCTCGTCGGCGGCGACGAATCCGGGCGGACGCAGGGCGGCAACAACAACGCGTACTGCCAGGACAACGACATCTCCTGGTTCGACTGGGAGCACATGGACGACGGTCTGCGCGCGTTCGTGGCGCGCGTGATCCGGTTTCGCCAGGAGCACGCCGGGTTTCAGCGGCGGCGCTGGTTTCACGGACGCCACGTGCGCGGCACCGGCGTCAGCGACATCGGCTGGTTCAAACCGGACGGCGGAGAGATGTCGGACCAGGACTGGCAGGCCGGCTTCGCGCGCACCGTGGGCGTGTTCCTCAACGGCAAGGGCATTCCCACGACGGACGAGCGCGGGGAGCGCATCATCGACGACTCGTTCTACCTGCTCTTCAATGCCAATCACGACACGATCGACTTCGTGCTCCCCACCTGTCCATGGGGCGATCGCTGGGAGAAGGTCATCGACACGAACGAGCCGGTGCCGGACCTGCGCGAGCATCACGAGTGGAAGGCCGGCGAGAAGGTGAACGTGCAGGCGTACTCGGTGATGGTGCTGCGGCGCTCGGACGCGTGATTCGCGTTACCATCCCCCGCGCCGGTGCGTCTCACTCATCGGCGCGCATATGAGAGCTCGAAATCCATTCGTTCAGGCATTGCTGTTGATCGTGCTGGCGTTCGTCGTGGGCATCGTGGCCAATGCGTTCGCGGATCGCACGCGGAGGCTGGTGTTGCCGGGGTTTTATCCGAACGCGCTGAAGGTGCCGGATAGGACCCCTGCGACGAATGAGACGAATACGACGGATAGGATGCCGGTGACGGCTTCCGCCGCACCGGTGACGGCGACTACTGCCACGCTTCCGCCGCCCACCGCCGCCGCCACCACGACGGCCGTCGCTCCGGCGATGACCACCACCACCGCCCCTCCCCCGCCGCCCGTCACCACCACCACCCCCACCACCACGGGGGGACGGGCTGAAGCCCGTCCTGCGTTGAGCGTGGATCTCGCGAAATATCAGCCGCATCCCGACAAGGCGTATGTCGAGATCAGCGGCGATGAAGCGGCCGCGCTTCACGGCGCAGGAGTGCTCTTCCTCGACGCGCGGCGCACGGCCGCGTACGAAGAAGGCCACGTCGCCGGCGCGCGCTCGTTCTCGGTGTGGGAGGCGGACGTCGACGAGAAG
>DATLBM010000091.1:0-3217 GCA_035526885.1 Thermoanaerobaculia bacterium
CTTCTCGTCCGGCTCTTTGGTGGTGATCTTCTGCAGCCACATGCCCGGGCGGACGAGCAGCTTGCAGACCGGATTGCCGAGGTGGCGGGCGGAGAAGCGGATGACCTCGTAGGCCAGGCCGGCGATGAGCGGGATCAGCACGACGCGCGCGCCGAACTTCACGGCGAAGTGTGCGCTCGACGGAATCAGCGAGAACACGAGGATCGAGATGGCCATGACGAACATCAGGAAGCTCGTGCCGCAGCGCGGATGCAGCGTCGACTTGCCGCGCGCGTTCTCGACGGTCAGGTCTTCGTTCGCCTCGAACGTGTAGACCGTCTTGTGCTCGGCGCCGTGGTACTGAAAGACGCGGCGGATGTCGTCCATCATCGAGATGGACGCGATGTAGACGAAGAAGAAGATGGCGCGGATGACGCCGTCGATGGCGTTGTAGGCGAAGTTGCCCATCTCCGGCAGGAGGTAATGCCGGATGAGGTTCGTCAGCCCGAGCGGCGCCAGGATGAACAGGCCCACGCCAAGCGCGAGGGCGATGCCCATCGAGCCCGCGATGGCCCAGTTCGACATCTCCGGCTCGCCGTCCTCACCCGCCGACGACACGCTGGCCGAATAGTTCAGCGCGCGCATGCCCAGGATCAGCGACTGGATCAGCACGACCGAGCCGCGGAGAACGGGAGTCTTGAGGAACGGATACTTCGCCGTCACGGAGGTGAGCTTGTCCTTGCGGATGGCCACGTTTCCGTCCGGCTGCCGCACGGCGACCGAATAGCCGGTCAGCGAGCGCATCATCACGCCCTCGATGACCGCCTGGCCGCCGATGAGCATGTCGACGTTCTTGTCGCGCTTGCCGCCCTCACGAGCGGGCACCCCGGCAGGCATCGACGAAGTCAGACCATTCGTGAACGCGTTGAACGCGCCCGCGATGAACCGCGCCGAACCTCGCCAGAGGGAGGCCATTTACTTCTTCCCGTACTTGCGCTGGAAACGGTCGATGCGGCCGGCCGTGTCGACGAGCTTCTGCTTGCCCGTGAAGAAGGGGTGGCACTTGGAGCAGATCTCGATGCGGAGCTCTTTGCGCGTGGAGCCGGTGGTCCAGCCCTCGCCGCACGCACAGTGCACGGTGACCTGCTGATACTTCGGATGGATTTCTGGTTTCATGAACTTAATCCTCGCAGGACGGCTGAAACGGCCGCGCTTTCCGAAAAATTCTAGCTGTGTTTGACGACGACGCCTTCGAGCAGATTGGCCACGTCCTCACAGCGGTCGGTGGCCTGCTCGAGCACGTCGAAGATCTCTTTCCACTTCAGAACGACGATCGGGTTGGTCTCTTCCGCGAAGAGGGCGCCGATGGCGGTTTTGTGGATGCGGTCGGCTTCGTTTTCGAGACGGTTGATCTCGATCGCGCACTCGACGACGCCCTTCCGCTCCTCCAGCGCCTCGACCGCCTTGCGGATCTCGTCGGCCTGCTCGACGATCACGTGCACCAGCTCGCGCGCGCCGCTGCGGAGCTTCGTGATCCGGTACAGCGGGATGAGATGCGCGGCGCTGTCGATCTCGTCCATCACGTCGTCGAGCGCTCGGGCCAGCTCGTGGATGTCCTCGCGGTCGATGGGCGGAACGAAGGTCTTGTTCAGGCGCTGAATCACTTCATGCGTGAGGTGATCGCACTGATGCTCGATCTCCTTGATCTCGTCCGCCCTCTCGGACGCGGGCGGATCGGTGGCCACCATCTGCTCGAGGAGACGCGCGCCTTCGCGGATCTGATCCGCGAACTGCATGAAGTCCTCGTAGAACTTCCCCTCGCGGGGAATGAGACTGAACCGCGCCATTGGCGGCGGATTCTATGCGAACTACCCTTCGGGCTCGTGGCGCGCGTCGAGGTTGGTCATCTCCGCGATGACCATGCGCTCGCCATGAGCGTCGCCGAACTTGCCGCCGGGCAGCGCCAGCGCGCCGAGGAGCGCGAGCCCCACGACGGTCGCGCTGGCGGCGAAGATGTTCCGCAGCGTTCCTTCGAGTGCGTGC
Organism: Thermoanaerobaculia bacterium; assembly: GCA_035526885.1. GTDB lineage: Bacteria > Acidobacteriota > Thermoanaerobaculia > Gp7-AA8 > Gp7-AA8 > QHVT01. Next base: position 2,023 of record DATLBM010000091.1, read on the forward strand.
CGAAGGCTCGCCAGCTCCGCCGCCGGCATGTGCGCCCGCGCCTCGGGATTCACCAACGCGTTCGGATTCGACGAGTACTGCGCCAGTCCCGCCGCCAGCAACGCGCCGAGGATGGCCACGCCGATCGCGCCGCCGATCGAGCGCGAGAACTGATTCAGCGACGTGGTGATGCCGAGCTGTTCGCGTCGCACCGAATGCTGCGATGCGATCAGCAGCGTGAGCATCACCAGTCCCAATCCCGCGCCGATGCAGATCAGCTCCACGATCATCAAAGCGCGCGGCGTCGTGCGCGTGAACGTCGCCAGCGCGATGAAGCCGCCGAGCATGAGCACGAGTCCGACCAGCACGAGCAGGCGCGCGCCGAACCTGATCAGCAGGCGTCCGCCGATGATGGACATGCCCACCCACGACAGCATCAGCGGCGTGAGGAACGAGCCCGCCTCGGTGGCGCTCGCGCCGAGGACGCCCTGCGCGAGCAGCGGCACGAAGGTGATGGCCGCGAACATGGCGATGCCCGCCAGAAAGCCGACGCCCACGGAAACCGCCACGACGCGGTTGCGGAACAGCGTCAGCGGCACGACGGGATCTTTCGCGCGCCTCTCGATCTGCAGGAACCAGATCAACGCGCCGACGATGAGCACCATCAGCACGATGTTGCGCGGCGTGACGATGTGCGTCGCGCCGACGACCAGCAGAAGAATGGTCACCGCGACTGTGAGCACGGTCGCGCCGAGGTAGTCGATCGATGGTGCTTCATGCCGCGGCGGCTCGATCAAGGCGAAGCCGATGATCGCCGCCGCGGCAATTCCCACCGGCAGGTTGATGAGGAACACCCAGCGCCACGAAAGCTGATCGGTGATGAAGCCGCCGACGAGCGGTCCGAAGACCGACGAGATGCCCCAGACGCCGCTGAAGAGGCCCTGCATCTTCGCGCGCTCCTCGAGCGTGAAGATGTCGCCGATGATGGTCATGGCCAGCGGCACGAGCGCACCGGCGCCGAGGCCCTGCACGGCGCGCGCGATGATGAGCTGCGTCATCGACTGCGCGATGCCGCACGCGGCGGAGCCGACGAGAAACACGGCCACGCCGATCTGAAAGAGACGGCGGCGGCCGAAGAGGTCGGAGAGTTTGCCCCACACCGGCACGGTGACGGTGGAAGTGAGCAGGTACGCGGAAAAGACCCAGCTGTAGTGCG
>DATLBM010000092.1:0-15841 GCA_035526885.1 Thermoanaerobaculia bacterium
GTGGACGACATCGGGACGGCCATGGGCGTCACGTATGCGGACGACGAGGAGTTGAAGTTCGGCGAAAAAGAGCGAAGCCGCGACAAGAAGCGGTGGGAGCTCGATCCTGCGTCCTCGGACGATTATCAGGAGCGGTTAAGAAACGAATAGGGCACGCGGGGTTCTCCTCGCGGCCACGTGAGGAGAACAACGAGCGATGACCGATGAACGATGAGCGATGAGCAACGGAGCTTCGCGGCTCCGGCGTTCATCGCTCATCTCTCATCGGTCATCGCTCGCCCGGAACGATGCTCAACAACCTCTGGCTCATCCCCATCCTCCCCTTCGCCGGGTTTCTGCTGAACGGTCTGTTCGGCAAGCGCGCGGGCAAGGGTTTCGTCACGGCCGTCGCCATCCTCGGCTCGCTGGCCGCCGCGGTCGCCGGCACCATCGCCGTCGTCGAATACAACGCCGCCTATCATCACGGCGAACGGCACCTGAACGTCGTCTATGAGTGGTTCAACTCCGGCGGCATCGGCACCGACATCGCCTTCCAGCTCGATCCCCTCTCCATCGTCATGCTCATGGTCGTGACGTGGGTGGGCTTCCTCATCCACCTCTACTCCATCGGCTACATGCATCACGAAGAGGGCTACTGGCGCTACTTCGCCTACCTGAACCTCTTCCTCGCGGCCATGCTGATCCTGATCCTCGGGAGCAGCTACCTCTTCATGTTCGTGGGCTGGGAAGGCGTGGGACTCTGCTCCTACCTGCTCATCGGCTTCTACTACCAGACCGATTACGCGCCCGCGGCGGGCAAGAAGGCGTTCATCGTCAACCGCATCGGCGACTTCGGCTTTCTGGTGGCCATGTTCCTCATGTTCGCGTACATGGGCAGCGTCGACTTCGCGAAAGTGCAGCAGGTCGCGATGGGCGGCGGCGTGGCGGCGGGCGTCATCACCGCGATCTGCCTGCTGCTCTTCCTCGGCGCGACCGGCAAGTCCGCGCAGATTCCGCTGTACGTCTGGCTGCCGGACGCGATGGCCGGCCCCACGCCCGTGTCCGCGCTCATCCACGCCGCGACGATGGTCACCGCCGGCGTCTACATGATCGCGCGCTCCAACGTGCTCTATCGCCTCTCGCCCGTGTCGATGATGGTCGTGGCCATCATCGGCGGACTGACCGCGCTCTTCGCCGCCACCATCGGCCTGCGCCAGTTCGACATCAAGAAAGTCCTTGCCTACTCGACCGTCTCCCAACTCGGCTTCATGTTCATCGGCGTGGGCGTCGGCGCATTCAGCGCGGGCGTGTTTCACCTCGTCACCCACGCCTTCTTCAAGGCCTGCCTCTTCCTCGGGTCCGGCTCCGTCATCCACGCGATGAGCGGCGAGCAGGACGTGCGCAACATGGGCGGTCTGAAGTCGAAGATCCCCATCACGTTCTGGACGTTCCTCATCGCCACGATCGCCATCGCCGGCTTCCCGCCCTTCGCGGGCTTCTTCTCGAAGGACGAGATCCTCGCCTCCGCGTGGGCGACGCCGTACTTTCCCGGCGTCGGCAAGATCATCTACATCCTCGGCTCGCTGGCGGCGTTCTGCACGTCGTTCTACATGTACCGCCTCGTGTATCTGACGTTCTACGGGAAGTTCCGCGGAACACCTGAACAGGAGCGTCACCTGCACGAGTCGCCGGCCACGATGACCATTCCGCTGATCGTGCTCGCGGCGCTGTCGGTCTTCGGCGGCCTGCTCGGACTGCCGCACGTCTTCGGCTCGAACTTCCTCGAGCACTGGCTGCATCCGGTGATCCCGGAGCTGCCCGGCGCGCACGAGATCCACATCGACTCCGGCACCGAGTGGCTGGTGATGGGACTCTCGACCGCGATCGCCATCGCCGGCTGGTTCGTGGCCATGAGCCTCTACGCGAAGAAAGGCACCGCCACGGATCTCGCGTTCGAGCAGCGCTCCCCCGGTCTGGCGCACGCCATCGAGAACAAGTGGTACGTCGATGAGCTCTACAACGCCATCGTCGTGCGTCCGCTGGCGGGGCTCTCCCGGTTCTTCTGGAAGGGCGTCGACGCATTGATCGACGGCCTGGCGGCGATGCTCGGCTACGTCGTGCGCGGCTTCGGCGAGATCATGCGCTTCTTCCAGACCGGCAACGTTCGCAATTACGCGCTGATGTTCTTCGTCGGCGTGCTCGTGTTCATCGCATTCATCGTTTAAGGGAGCTCGATGCCGATCCTCAGTCTCTTTCTCTGGCTGCCGGTCGCGGGTGCGATCGTGCTGGCCTTTTTCCCGAAAGCCGCCGCCGGCGCGATCAAGGCCTTCGGCCTGTTCGTGTCGCTGGCGACCTTCATCGTGTCGCTGGGGATCCTCCGCGGCTGGGATGACGGCCAGGCCGGCTTTCAGTTCGTGGAGAGCCTCGAGTGGATTCCCGACTGGGGCATCCGCTACGGCCTCGGCGTCGACGGCATCTCGCTCTGGCTCGTCCTGCTGACCACCTTCCTCACGCCGATCATCTTCCTCTCCGCGTGGAACTCCATCCACAAGCATCCCAAGGAGTACGTGATCGCGTTCCTGGTCATGGAGACCGCCATGATCGGCGCGTTCCTGGCCACCGATCTCCTCCTCTTCTACATCTTCTTCGAGCTGATGCTCCTGCCGATGTATCTCGTGATCGGCGTGTGGGGCGGCGCGAATCGCATCTACGCCGCGATCAAGTTCTTCCTCTTCACCATCGCCGGCTCGCTGCTGATGCTCCTGGGCATCATCTATCTCGTCTTCCAGAACTATCACCAGGGCGGCGCGCCCACGTTCGAGATCACGCAGCTCTACGGCACGCAGCTCACCGCCACCGCGCAGATGCTGCTCTTCTTCGCCTTCACGCTGGCGTTCGCGATCAAGGTGCCGCTCTTTCCGCTGCACACGTGGCTTCCGGACGCGCACGTCGAGGCGCCCACCGGCGGCTCGATCATCCTGGCCGGCGTCATGCTGAAGATGGGCACGTACGGCTTCCTGCGCTTCGTGCTGCCGTTCTTCCCCGAGCAGTCCTCGCGCTGGTCGAACCTGATGATCGCGCTGGCGGTGATCGGCATCATCTACGGCGCGCTCGTGGCGTGGGTGCAGCCGGACATGAAGAAGCTCGTGGCCTACTCGTCAGTCTCGCACCTCGGCTTCTGCGTGCTGGGCATCTTCGCCATGACCCAGACCGCCATCGAAGGCTCGATCCTGCAGATGGTCAATCACGGCCTCTCGACCGGCGCGCTCTTCCTCCTGGTCGGCGTCGTGTACGAGCGGCGCCACACGCGCCTGCTCGCGGACTACGGCGGCATCGGACGCACCATGCCGGTCTACACCGTCTTCTTCGTCATCGCCGTGCTGTCGTCGGTGGGCTTGCCGGGCCTCAACGGATTCATCGGCGAGTTCCTCATCCTCAGCGGCTCGTTCCAGACCAAGCCCACGGCGGCGGTGCTCGCCGCGACGGGCGTGATCCTGGCCGCGATCTATCTGCTCTGGCTCGTGCAGAAAGTCTTCTTCGGCCCCATCACGAACGAAGAGAACCGTTCCATTCCGGACATCGCCTGGAACGAAGTGGCGGCCATGATTCCGCTGGTCGTGTTCATGGTCTGGATCGGCGTGCACCCGAATACGTTTCTGAAGAAGATGGAGCCATCGGTGAAACATTTGATGACCGCCGTCAATGGCGGTGGCGGCGAGGTTCGTGTTGCCGGTTCCCCGTTGCTGGTTGCCGGTGCCTCATCGCCTGAGCGACAACGCACCTCGCACCAGCAACCGGCAACCGGCAACGTTGCACCGGAGGTGCAACCGTGAACCTCCACCCGCTCCTCGGCGACAACTACCTCCTGGCCATCCTCCCCGAGCTCGTCCTCTGCGGCGGCGGGATGCTGCTCATCCTCTTCGACGCTTTCGCGCCGCGCGCCAAAGGCGCCCTCGGACCGCTCGCGCTGATCATCTTCCTCGGCGCCGCGTGGTCCGAGAACGTGTTCAAGGACGCCGCGTGGTTCTTCGGCGGCACGTACGAGATCAGCCCCATCACGCGCCTCTTCGACCTCACCTTCCTCCTGGCCGGAATGCTGGCCATTCTCTTCGCGCGCGACTATCTCGATCGCGAAGGCATCGAAGGCGGCGAGTTCTACGCGCTCATCGCCTGGGGCACCGTGGGCATGATGATGATGGCCAAGGGACTGGACCTGCTCGTGGTCATCCTCGGCCTGGAGATCCTCTCCATCTGCATCTTCATCCTTCTCGGCTATCACCGGCGGCTGTCGGTGTCGAACGAGGCCTCGCTCAAGTACTTTCTGATGGGCGCGTTCGCCACGGGCTTCATCCTCTACGGCGCGGCGCTCTTCTACGGCGCCACGCAGACCACCAACGTCGCTCTGATGGGACGCTGGTTCGCCGCGAATGAAGCGACGCCGCTGCTCACCGTGGCCTTCGTGCTGATGATGTCCGGCTTCGGCTTCAAGCTCGCGCTGGCGCCGTTCCATCCGTGGGCGCCGGACGTCTACCAGGGCGCGCCGACGCCCGTCGCCGGCTGGCTCTCCGTCGCTCCGAAAGCGGCCACGCTCATCGCGCTGGTGCGTCTCTTCAAGGCCATGGATCCGATCCTGCCGAAGGTGAACTGGATGAGCATGGTCGCGGCCCTGGCCATCCTCTCCATGATCGTCGGCAACGCCGTGGCCATCGTGCAGCGCGATCTCAAGCGCATGCTCGCCTACTCCGGCATCGCGCACGTCGGCTACATGACCATCGCCATGCTCACCGTCCGCGACGACAGCGTGGCCGCGGTCGCGGTGTACGCGCTCGTGTACGCGTTCATGAACATCGGCGCGTTCGGCGTGGTCTCGCTGCTGATGAAGAATCAGAACGACCCGCAGACGCTGGACGACATCGCGGGGCTCGGCTTCCGCCGCAAGTTCTACGGCTTCGCACTGGCGCTGTGCATGTTCTCGCTGTCCGGCCTACCACCGACGGCCGGTTTCATCTCCAAGTTCTACATCTTCAAGACAGCCAGCGAGTCGGGACACACCACCGTCGCGCTGATCGGCATCCTCACCTCCATCGTCTCGGTCTACTACTACCTGCGCGTCGTGTACTACCTGTACATGAAGGAGCCGGCGGAGGGACAGGCGGTGGTGCCGGTGGGCGGCGTGTTCGCGGCGGGAGCGCTGATGATCGCCATGGCCGGCATTCTCTGGATCGGCGTGTACCCCTCGCCGCTGTTCCGGGCGGCGGGTTACGCCGCGTCGATGCTGCTGCAGCAATGACGCGCGATGAACCGACCCGTCAACGCTGATCGTGAAGGCATCTCGGAGCTGACCACAGGACGCCTGTCGGTCTACCTGCGGTGTCTCACGTTCCTCGAGTTGCAGGGACAGAAGACCGTCTCCTCGCACGAGATGGCGGCGCGCTTTCATCTCAACTCGGCGCAGATCCGCAAGGACCTGGCGTGCTTCGGCGAGTTCGGCACGCGCGGCGTCGGGTACGACGTCTCCCGCCTGCGCAAACATCTCGTCGAGACCCTCGGCATCGACCGCACCCGCAACGTCGTCATCGTCGGCGCCGGCAACCTGGGCATGGCCCTGGCCGACTACGCCGGCTTCAACGCCAACGGCTTCCACATCGTGGCCATGGTGGACGCCGATCCCGCGAAAGCGGGACGCCAGTCGCGCGAAGGCATCCCCGTCCACCCGTGGGAACGCCTGGGCGAGATCGTGCGCCGCAACCGCGTGGAGATCGGCATCGTGGCCGTTCCCGCCGAAGCCGCGCAGTCGGTCTACGACGCCCTCGCCGACGCCGGCCTGCACGCCGTCCTCAACTTCGCGCCCGTGCAGCTCAAGCTCCGCGATCACGTGAAAGTGAAAAGCGTCGACCTGCGCATCAACCTCGAGTCGCTCTCCTTTCACTTGAAGAACGTCGAAGACGGCGTGATCTAGCAACATCCCCCGTCGCGCTCCGTATCCCCTTCGATGAAGATCCCCGGGTTCCTGGCCGCTGTGCTTCTCCTCGCCGCTTGCGCGATCGCTCCCGCCCCGCGAACCGCGCCGCTCATCGACTACCACCAGCATCTGGTCAGCGCCGCCTTCGCGCCGATCGTGAAACTGCCCGAACGAGACGGCGCGGCGCTGGTGAAGGAGCTCGATGCGGCGGGCATCGAACGAGCCGTGGTGCTCTCGGTGGGATACAGCTTCGCCGACGAGCGCAAAGAGCTCAGCGATCCCGACCGGCGAACCCGCGAAGAAAACGACTGGACGTCGGCCGAGGTGACGAAGAACGCGCCGCGGCTGATCGGCTTCTGCAGCGCCAATCCGCTCCGCGATGCAGCGCTGGAGGAGTTGAATCGTTGTCTCGAGCTGCCGGGCATGGTCGGAATCAAAATCCACCTCGGCAATGCCGGCATCACCTTGCGCGATCCCTCCCATCTCGCGCGCATGCAGCAGTTGTTTGCGCTGGCGCAGCGACGGCGCGCGCCGGTCCTGATCCACATGCGCGCGCGCGGCGGCACCAACTACGGCGCCGAAGACGCGGCGATCTTCCTCGACAAGCTCGTCCCGGCCGCGCCCGACATCGAGATCGTCGTGGCGCACCTCGGCGCCTCCGGCCCCGGCTACTCGTCCCAGCACGACGAGGTGATGGCGGTGTTCGGTGCCGCGTCCCAACGCCACGACCCGCGGATGGCGAAGCTCTACTTCGATGTCTCTTCGAACGTCACCGACGAGATCACGCCCGCGGATGCCGCGCTCGTGGCGCAGCGCATTCGGCAGGTCGGTCCAAAGCACGTGCTGTACGGATCCGATCTCACTGCGCCCGGCACGAGCCTTCGAAAGGGCTGGGACATCTTTCGAACGAAGGTGCCGCTGACGGCCGCGGAGCTGCAGCAGATCGCGAACAACCGGACCGGCTTCACGCGTTGAGCAGGTCCACCAGCGCCTGATCCAGCTCGCGCGAAAACACGACCGCGCGGCTGTCGAGCTCGCGCCGCGCCCACTTCAACGCGAACATGCGATCGAGGATCGCGGCGCCGAGGGCGCCGCCGAGGTGATGGCGGCGTTCGCTCCAGTCGAGGCAGAGGCGGCAGAGTGTGCGGCGCGATTTTGCGAGCGTGTCGAGGTCGATGCCGAAACGCGTGAAGAACGCTTCGCCGTGCGAAGAGACCGTGCTGCCGTCGCGGCCCGTGAGCACGTTGCGCGAGCGGAGCGTATCCAGCAGCCACACGCCGCGCTCGCCGGCGAGATGGTCGTAGCAGACGCGCGCCGCGCGCAAGGCGGGATCGGCGGGACCGCGCCGCGTGCCAGGCAGCTGCGCGGCGAGACCGGTCAGCTCCTCGAGCACTTCCGCGATGTCGGCGTCGGCGAGTCGGAAGTAGCGATGGCGACCCTGCTTCTCCAGCTCGACGATGTGCGCGTCGGTGAGCTTGCCGAGGTGCGAGCTGGCGGTCGACGGTGCGACGTTGGCTTCGATCGCGAGCTCGGTGGCCGTGAGCGCGACGCCGCTCATCAGCGCCATCAGGATCCGCGCCCGCGCGGGATCGCCGATCAGCGCCGCCAGCGCCGCGAGATCAGGCTCGCGACGCATTCACCACCAGGATCAGGTTGTGATCGTGATCGCTGTACTGCACTTCGATGTTCACTCCCGCGTCAGCCATGCGCCGCGCGGCGGCGCCGAGCTGTCCCGGCACGTCCTGGCGCAATCGCTGGACGACGACGTCGTTCACCGCGACGACGCGAATCCCCGCGGCTTCCAACGCCGCGCGCGCGGCCTCTCCGTCGGCGAACAGAAAATGCGCGACGCCGCTGAACACGCCGCCGCCTTCGATGCTCACGCCCGCGCGGCCCAACGCCTCCCCCATCTCGGCCAAGGCTCCCGGACGATTCTCCAGCGCGATCTCGAGATCCTTCACCAGCGCACCTCCGCCTCATGATGAATGGGAACGCTGCACGAGTTGGCGATGAAACACAGCTCGTGAGCGCGATCGTGCAGTTCCTTCGCGCGCATGGCATCGTGCTCATTTGCCACCGTTACGATGGGATGCAGCATCACCTCGACGAACTTCCCGCCGCCCTTCCCATCCTCCTGCATCGTTCCCTTCGCCTCATCTTCATACGCGAGCACGTTGATCTTCGCCCGCGCGCACAGCGCCAGATACGAGAGCATGTGACACGAGGAGATCGCGGCCAGAAACAAATCCTCGGGATTGTGTTTGGCCGCATCCCCGCGAAACGCGGCGTCCGCGGTGGCCTGCAGCTCGGGCTTGCCGTCGATGAGGATGCGGTGCTGCCGGCCGTAGCCCGCGTACGTCGAGGTGCCGTCGCCGAGGTTGCCGTCCCAGACGAGATGCGTGCGGTAGTGGTGATCCATGCGCGCATCGTAGCGGGAACGCGGCGATCACACTTCGACGCGCGTCGAAGTGAAGGCTGGGGAAATCGTTCGGCGGGTCCGTCGATATGGCCATGAGCACTCGAAGAATCGTGACGGCCCTGCTCGCGCTATCGCTCGCTGCCTGCGGCACGACCACCGTCCTGCACTCGTCATTCAACGCGGAGCCGGCCGGCAGCGCGCCGTTGCGCGATCAGCCCGTGGGGACGGTGTTGTCCGCGAACGGAGGAGGCTCGGTGACGATCGCGCCTCGCGCCGGCAGCGCGGCCGGCGACCATCCGGGCTGGGTGGAGATCCGCCATCCGTTCACCACTTCCCGGACCGAGCTCCGCGCCCGCTTCGACGCGGCTCACGGCACCGGGAAATACACCCTGCTGGCCGTGCTCTACATCCCGAGCGGAGCCGGCCCACTGACCCTGCAACTCGAAGGACTCGGCGATCCCTCGGATATCTACTCATCCGTCGACTTTCTGCGATTGGACTTCCTGCCCGGCCATCGAGTCACCTACACGACCTACGACGGGCCGGCGCCGCTCGGCCCATTTCCGCCTGACGCCGAAATCCTGGTCTCGGTCTCGTTCGATTCGACCGTCGCCCCAGCCATCGCCACCGTCTCCATCCTTCACGGGACGACGGTTCTCGCGCGCAACGAGAACGTGATCCTTCCATCCCGGGCGACGGATTTCGGATCGGTGCGCGTCCTGATGGACGAGCCTTCGACGGGATCGGTCTTCGTGGACGACATCGTCGTGACGCGGAAGGACATGTGAGCGATCATCGAGGGAATGACTTGCCCCGCGTGCGATGCGAATCAGTGGTCCAGCCGTCGCGTGTTACCGCGGCTCGCCATTCGCACGTGCGTCAACTGCGGCCTGCTGACGAGTGAGATCGACGCGACGACGTCGGTCAGCTACTCGGACTTCGACGACGAAACGTACGATGAAGCGATCGGTGCGCTGCGCCGGAAACAGTCGGCCGGCGTGGTGCGATTCGTTCGTCAGCATGTGCCTCGCGGGGAATGGCTCGACCTCGGATGCGGTCCGGGTTACCTGCTCGCAGAAGCCGCTGCTGCCGGATTCAGAGTCGGCGGCATCGAACCGGACGCGAACGCCGTGCTGCGAGCACGCGCGCTGGTGGGCGCGGAGTGCATCCGTGAAGGAGTTTTCTCCGAGGCGGAAGCGCGCCCCGTCGACGTGATCTCGACGCTGGACGTGCTCGAGCACATCGCACCGGCCGCATTGCCGGGCTTCATCGAAGCGGTCCGCAACAGCCTCCGGCCGGACGGCGCGTGGATCATCAAGGTCCCGGCAGCCGAAGGGCTCTACTTCCGGATCGCGCACGCTTTCCGGCTGGCAGGACCGATCGAACGGCTCTGGCAGGCCGGCTACGCATCGCCGCACCTGGTGTATTTCGCGAGAACGACTCTCGTGCGGCTACTGAAGCGGCACGGGCTCGAGGTCGTCGCCTCGCGGTATGTGCAGGAACTGCCGCTGCTCAGTGCGATCCCGCGGCTGATGATGGCCGGTACCGTATCGCGCGGTCTGGCCGTGCTGGCGTTGCCGGCCGTCGCCGCGGTGAGCGTCATCGATGCGCTGCGGCGGAAGTCGGACTCGCTGCTGGTCATCGCCCGGCCGCGGTAGCTGCGATAGAGTCGCGCGCCATGAACATCAAACGCAAGGCATCTGCGAAGTGGAACGGCGGACTGAAAGACGGCAAGGGCTCGATCTCGACGGACAGCGGCGTGTTGCGAGACACGCAGTACTCGTTCGGCACGCGCTTCGAGAACGGCGCGGGGACGAATCCCGAGGAGCTGATCGCGGCGGCGCATGCGGGATGTTTCTCGATGGCGCTTTCGGGACAGCTCACTACCGCCGGCACGCCGCCGGAAAGCATCGACACCACCGCCACCGTGACCTTGGAGAAGACCGACGCGGGCTTCACCGTGACGAAGGTGCATCTCGACGTTGCCGCGCGCGTGCCCGGCATCGATCAGAGCGCGTTCGAGACCGCGGCGAACAACGCCAAGAGCGGCTGCCCGATCTCGCGGCTGCTGAAGGCGGAGATCACGATGGACGCGAAGCTACAGTAGCGCGTTCTCCCGCGCGTAATTCGTCAGCGCCACGCGTCCCGGGACGCCGAGCTTCTCGTAGATCGTGTGCAGGTACATCTTCACCGTGCCTTCCGAGATGCCGAGCTGCTCGCCGATCTCGCGGTTGCGGGCGCCGCCGGCGGTCATGCGCACGATCTGCAGCTCGCGCGGCGTGAGGTGTTTGGCCGCGTCGCGCGAGCTCACTTCGTTCCCCAAGTCTGCCAGCCACGTCCCGCCCGCGGCCACGACGCGCACGCATTCCGCGAGCACGGACGCCGCGGTCTCCTTGAGCACGATGCCCGCGGCGCCGTAGCGCACCGCGTTGGCCGCCTCGACGTCGTTCAGTTGCGCCGTCAGGAGGATCACGCGCGCGGGATTCTTCTCCGCGCTGAGCATGCGCAGCACCGCCAGACCGGTCAGCCTGGGCATACGCACGTCGAGGACGACGATGTGTGGATTCAGCTCGCGGACGGCGGCCAGTGCGTCCTCGCCGTTCGTGCAGCGCGCCACCACGCCGAAGCCCGGCTCCTGCGCGAACAGTTGCGTGAGACCGTCCAGGACGATCGGGTGATCGTCGGCAACGACGATGCGGATCAACTCCGCGCCTCCGTGCTCAGCGCGCGCTCCAGGTCGCGGATGGCGCGCTCGAGATCCGGAAGCAGTCCCGCGGCGCGCACGAAGTCCGCGGCGCGCGCGGCCTGCTCGATCTCGCGCGCGATGTCCGCGCCGCGATCGCCGGGGAAGTAGCTCATCGATCCCTTGAGCTTGTGCGCGTGGCGCGCCAGCGCGTCGCCGTCGCGCGTTGCAATGGCTTCGCGAATCGCGATCAGCAGCTCCGGCGTCTGCTTCGTGAACGCGTCGCGGACGCGGGCCAGCAGGGCCATGTTGCCGCCGACCACTTCCGCGATGGCGTCGCGATGCGTGACCTTCTCGATGGCGGCGGCCAGATGCGTCGAGTCGACCGGCTTGGTCAGCACCGCGTTCATGCCCGCGGCGATGCAGCGGTCGCGGTCGCGCATCGACGTATGCGCCGTGAGCGCGATGACCGGCGTGCGGTTGCCCGTGTCGCGGAAGCGGCGCGTCGTCTCCAGTCCGTCCAGACCGGGCAGCTGCACGTCCATGAACACGACGTCGAACGACTCCGCCCCGAGCTTCGCCAGCGCGGTCTCGCCGTCGGCGGCGACGGTGACGTGGTGGCCGAGGCGGCGGAGCATTTCGGAGACGACTTCAAGGTTCACTTCGCTGTCGTCGACGAGAAGGACGCGCACGCCCGAGGCGTCGCGCGTGACCGGTTCGAGCGTGTACTCGGGCGGCGGCGCGGCCATGCCCAGCGCCACGCCCACGACGTCGATCAGCTCGCGCTCGCCGACCGGACGCGTCACGCGCAGCGTGTAGTTCGTCGTGTCCAGCGGCGAGGTGATGACCACCTGCGGCCGCACGCTGACCGCGCTGTCCGATGTGACCGCGCAGGCGAAGCGCGCCTGCGGCGGCACGTCCGCGGCGCGCGAGAAGGCGCTGGCGAACACGCCGCGCGTGCGCAGGATCTGTGCGATCGACGCGCGCGCCATCTCCTCCTGTTCGACGACGAGAATCGCTTTGCCGACGAGCTGACTCTCCCACGGCCGGCGCTCCGGCGCGGCGCCGACGGCGTCCGTCGTCAGCGGCACGCTGAACGAGAACACGCTGCCCGAGCCCTGCTCGCTGGATACCTGCACGCTGCCGCCCATGGCATCGAGCAGTCGCGCCACGATCGAGAGTCCGAGGCCTGCTCCACCGTGCGGGCGGGAGTGGGATGAGTCGGCTTGGGCGAATGGCTCGAAGATGCGCTGCCGCACCGCCGGCGCGATGCCCACGCCCGTGTCGCGCACGTCGATGCGCGCCTTGTCGCCGGCGCGCGAGACGGTCACGCTGATCTCCCCGGCGTGCGTGAACTTGATGGCGTTGCCCACCAGATTCACCACGATCTGCCGCAGGCGCACCGGATCGGCCCACACGGTTTCCGGCACGTCGGGCTGCACGTAGTACGACAGCGTGAGCTTCTTCGACGCGGCCATGATGCCCACGGACTTCATGGTGTCGTGAATGAGCTGGCGCAGCGAGAAGTAGACCGGCTCCAGCTCGAGCTTGCGGGCCTCGATGCGCGAGAAGTCGAGCACGTCGTCGATCATCGACAGCAGCGTCTCCGCCGATCTGCGCGCGGTGAGCAGCCGCCGCGCCTTGGACTGCGACTGCTCGTCTTCGATGGCCAGCTGCAGCATGCCGATCACGGCCTGCAGCGGCGTGCGCATCTCGTGCGACATGTTGGCCACGAACTCGCTCTTGGCCGCGCTGGCCTCCTCGGCACGCGCATGCGCCTGCTCCAGGCGGCGACTGAGATCGCGCGACACGCGGATCGCCTCCGTCAGGCGCGCGCGGCGGTTCTCCGCGGTGCGCGCCGCGAGCGACACGTACACGCCGCCGAACAGGATCAGCGCGAGCTTGGTCATCTGCCCGGCGTTCATGACGTTGCGGCCGTCCGCGACCGCGACCCACATCAGCATGCCCGCATAACAGAGCGTGGCGCCGAGGGCGAAGGCGCAGGCGCGGCGGAAGGTGGTTTGCGTTTGATCGGCGACGCGCAGCAGCAGGATGAAGAACAGCCAGCTCGACTCGCCGCCGCTGCAGTAGATCGCGTACGTCCAGATCAGCAGATCACCCGCGAGCGCGAGAACCGTGAAGTCGCGCGCCGGCGTGCGATGAAAAAAGTAGGCGATGGCCGCCCACGACACGGCGGCGTACAGCGCCAGCGCGATGGTGGCCGCGATCCAGCGCGAGTCGGGCTGCGGCACGAGATAGCGGTTGTGCAGGAACAGCGCGAGCGACAGCAGCGCCGAGCCGCCGAAGCGCACCAGCGGCAGCTCGAACGTCGCCAGGCGGCGTTCCCGCTCCCGGCGGCGCGTTTCGATCTCCAGCGGATCGAGAGCGATGGACGTACTGGGCATGACCGTCAGCGCGACGCGGAGTCGCGTCTGCTGCGGTCCAGAATGCCATGGATCTTCTGCAGCAGCACGTCCTTCAGAATGGGCTTACGGAGAAATCCCGCCGCTCCCATCTCCAGGCTCTGCGTCTCCACCTCGGTCCCGCTCATGCCCGTGACGAACAGCGCCGGCGTCTCGATGCGCTTCTGGGTCATGATCTCGAAGACCTTCATTCCGCTGAGCGTGGGCAGGTTGATGTCGAGGATGAGCAGGTCGAAGCCGCGCCGTCCGAGCTCGATCAGCGCGGCCCCGCCGTCGCTCACCGTGACCACGTCGTAGCCCGCGTCCATGAGGAATCCCTCGACCAGCGCCGCGGACACGAGATCGTCTTCGACGAGGAGGATCAGCACGGGCCCGGTCGTTCGCGCGCGCGACACTTCGCGCGGCGCCGGGTTTTCGGCCAGTGCTTTCTCGATCTCGCGGCGCACGCGCTCCGTCTCGACGTCCGGCTGGCGGTTGTGCTCCCGCTGCAGCACGGCCGCGCATTCCTGATAGCGGCGCAGCGCGGCGTCGGGGCGTCCCTGCTCGAGCTGAAGGCGCATGAGCGTGCGATGCACGACCTCCTGCGCCGGATCGAGTGCCAGCAATCGACTGCCCACTTCCACCGCCTCCTCCCACCACCCGGCGCGAATGAGCGTCGTCAGCAGGTTGCCGAAGATGGCCGCCGCGGCGCGCTGACACGAGAGCCGGCGCTCCGCGATCCACGCATCGAACGCGGGGACGTGCATGAAGAAGTTCGCGCAGATGTCGCCACGATAGAGATCCGCGGCCTTGCGGATCGAGTTCACTGACGGCGCGCCGATCAGGTCGTTGAACTGCTGAACGTCGACGTCCACCACCTCGCGATTGAAGCGCACGTGATCGACGTCTTCCTTGAGCACGTCCGGCGGCAGGAAGCGCAGCGCGTAGCGGAGGTCACGCACGAGCTCGCGTACGTCGGCGACGGCGTTCGGATCATCGAACAGCAGCCGCCCGATCTCGCTGAACGTAGGCCTGCTCTTCAGCGCCAGATACACGATCAGCGCAAGAGTGCGGCGGTTCCCGATCGACAGCGCGTTGCCGCGATAGTCGACCGCAGACACCTCGCCCAGCAATCGAATCGAGAGGAGGACCATTCCGGACGGAAATAAGGGTACCACCGTTCGCTCGTTAGAATGCGCAACGCCCATGACCTCAGACCCCATCGTCATCACCGGTGTCGGCGCTCTCAGTCCCAACGGCATCGGTCGCGAAAACTACTTTTCGGCCATGGCCACCGGACGCAGCGGAGTCCGCACCATCACCCGGTTCGATCCTGCCTCGCTGCCCTGCCGCATCGCCGGTGAAGTGGATTTCGATCCCGAGCAGTGGGTCGATCCGAAGAACCTCCGCCACGTCTCGCGCGTCGTGCCGATGGCCATCGCCGCGACGGACGAGGCGCTCCGCGACGCCCGCCTCGATCCGCTGGCGCTCGACCTCGAGGCGCGCCGCAACATCGGCGTGATGCTCGGCTCGGGCGGCGGCGCGGTCGAGTTCAGCGAGCGCATGTACGAGCTCTGGTACAAAGGCGCCGCGAAGCAGGCCTCGGTCTACTCCGTTCCCTCCGGCACCATCGGCACGATCGCCTCGGAAATCTCGATGGCGTACGACCTCCACGGCTTCTCGCATCTCATCTCCACGGGATGCACGTCATCGACGGACGCCCTCGGCTACGCCTATCGCAATCTCAAGCTCGGCGTGGCGGACGTCATCGTCACCGGCGGCGCCGATGCCACGATCACCGAGGGCGTGCTGACGGGCTTCTGCATCATGCGCATCGTGACGAACTCGTGGAACGCGGATCCCGAGGGCGGCTCGCGTCCCTTCACCCGCAACCGCGACGGCTTCGTCCTCGGCGAAGGCGCGTGGATGTTCGTCATGGAGCGCCTGTCGACGGCCAGGGCGCGCGGCGCGCGGGCCTATGCCGAGTTGGCGGGATATGCGTCGACGTGCGATGCGTATCACCGCGTGCGCATGGACGAATCGGGCGAAGAGCCCGCGCGCGCGATGCAGCTGGCGATGAAGGATGCCGGCGTCGATCCGAGCGAAGTCGATTACGTGAACTATCACGGCACCTCGACGGATCTGAACGACCGCATCGAAACGCGCGCGGTGAAGCGGGCGTTCGGGAAGCACGCCACGCGGCTGGCGGGATCGGCGACCAAGTCGATGATCGGGCATCCGCAGGGCGCGTGCGGCTCGGCGGGCGTGGCGGCGACGCTGATGGCGTTCCGCGACGACGTCCTTCCGCCGACCATCAACCTCGACACGCCGGACCCGGAGTGCGATCTCGACTACGTGCCCGACGTCGGCCGCCGCAAACGCATCGACGTGGCGGT
>DATLBM010000093.1:0-8259 GCA_035526885.1 Thermoanaerobaculia bacterium
GAGATCGCGCCGCGGCCGCGTCTCCAGCAATGCCGCGCGCGCCAGCCGCGCGGCGGATGCCTCGTCGCGGCGGCGCAGGGCGAGCAGTGCGCGCGCGTTGAGCACGAACGGCAATCCCAGCGGATGCTTCTCCGGCATCCAGATGGCCTCGGCCTCTTCCAGCGCGCGATCGGCTTCTTCCAATGCGCCGCGCCGCTGCGCGACGAATGCCGCGGCGTTGGTCAGCGTGTAGCCGAGGTCCCACGCCGTGCCCGCACTCCGCGCCAGCGCCACCGCCTCGGTCGCCCGCGCCTCGGCTGAATCGAGATCGTCGGCGCTGGCCAGCGTCTGCGCCAGCGCGGAGAGCGCGAGCGCGAGCTCGCGATCGTCGCCGAGCGCGCGCCAGAGCGACTCCGCATCCTCTAAATACTGCCGGCCCGTTTGCAGATCGCCGAGGTAGGACGCGAAGACGCCCGCGCCGGCGAGAGCGGCGGCACGATCGTGTGTGGCTGCGGTGGATGAGCGCTCGAGCGCGCGCTTCAGCCAGCGCAGTCCCTCGCTCCACAGAATCCTGTAGTACCAGTACCAGCGGAACGCGGCCGCGAGCGGCAACGCCAGCGCATCCGGCTCGTGATCGAGACTCCAGGCCAGCGCGGCGCGCACGTTGTCGTGGTCCGCATCGAGATGGTCCATCGCCTCGGTCGATGCCACTGCCAGTTGCGGCGCGGCGTGACGAACGATGTCGAGAAACGCCTGCGCATGACGTCGGCGCAGCTCGTGCGCGTCGTGGAGATGTTCCGCCGCGTACTCGCGAATCGTCTCCAGCAGCGCGTAACGAACCGCGCCGCGCCGCTGCGTCGCCACGACCAGCGATTTGTCGACGAGGCCGGACAGCAGATCGAGCACGGGTCCGACGCACACCGCTTCAACAGCCTCGATCGAGAAGCTGCCCGCGAAAACGGAGAGCTGTGCGAGCAATCGCTGTTCGCGCTCGTTCAACAGCGCGAAGCTCCAGTCGATCGCCGCACGCAGCGTGCGATGGCGCGGCACGGTCGTGCGCGCGCCGCCGGAGAGCATGGCGAAGCGATCGGCGAGGCGTGCCGTCATCTGCTCGGGCGTGAGCACGCGCACGCGCGCCGCGGCCAGCTCGATCGCCAGCGGGATGCCGTCGAGGCGGCGGCAGATCTCCGCCACAGCGCCGCGATTCGCATCATTCAAAACGAATGACGGATCGACGGCCGCGGCGCGCTCGGCGAACAACTCGATCGCCTCGGACTCCGCGATCGGCGGCACGGGCCACACGCGCTCGCCGGCGACGCCGAGAGGCTCGCGGCTGGTGGCGAGGATGCGCAGCTTCGGGCAGTGCGCGAGCAGTGTCGAGGCCAGCTCCGCGCAGGCGTCGACGAGATGCTCGCAGTTGTCGAGGACGAGCAGGAGATCGCGCTCGCGCAACGCATCGGCCAGCGCGGACGCATCGCGCAGCGAAAGCGCGGCCGCGATCTGCTGCGCGACGTTCAACGGATCGGTGCACGGCCCGAGCTCGATCCACGCCACGCTGTCCGCGCGCTGCCAGTCGACGCGCAACGCGAGCTCGGCGGCCAGGCGCGTCTTGCCGCTGCCGCCCACGCCGGTCAGCGTGATCAGGCGCTGCGCGGCGAGGAGCGCGCCGAGATCGCGGATCTCCGACTCGCGCCCGACGAGCGACGTCAGCGCCACAGGAGGCCTCGGCGATGTGGGCATCGCGGCGATTTTAACGGAGCGGGTACGTCATCGCGTAGATGCGGACGTTGTAGAACGCCGTCCACACCGCGGCGAGGAAGGTCACGAGCGTGACGATCCCGGCGCCGTTTTCGAATCGCGCGGGCGCGATCGCGAAAAGCGCGAGGATCAGCGGCGCCGCCAGCAACGGGTCATAAAGATACGGATGCAGCGCGACGGCCTGACTGAACACGGCCGCGTACAACACATACGCGCCGATCAGCGCGGCCAGCGGCAGGATGGAGTCGCGCGCGCGAACGAAGATCGCGACCACCGCAGCGATGCCGGCGAAGAAGAGCACCGGCCAATGGAACAGTTGCTCGCGCGCGGCGGGACGTTGCGCGCGGACGATGTCGCGGCCGAACGCGATGTCGAGCGGCGTCTTGTACAGCTCCGCGTCGCCGTCGAGTCCCGTGCGGTAGAGGAAGCTCGAGCCGATCAGCTTCACGTCGCGATCGGCGCCCGCCAGTCCCAGCTGCACTCCGAAGATCGCCATCGCGGCGAGCCATGGCAGAACGAGCGTTTTCCACGAAGGCCGCTCGACGCTCGTGAACATCACCGCCAGCACGTACGCGGCGAGGAACATCGTCGCGCATACGTATTCGAGATACGTCATCGCGAACACGATCAGCATCCGCTGCCAGCGCTTCCCGACGAGAAAAAACGCGAGCGCGAACGGCAGCCAGTACGCCTGCGCACTCATGTCCCAGTACAGCGCCAGATTGTCGGCGAACGTGAACTGCACCATCTGTGCGCCGAGGGCCAGCGCGAGGGCGTGGCGCCGGGCGAGACCGAGTTGCAGCGCGATGCGGTACGCGAGCAGCGCCAGGAGCACGGACGTCACGAGCGACACGAGCTGGTTGTGCAGCGCCTGCGCGTGTCGATCGCCGCCGGTGACGAGCCAGAACACGTAGCCTGTGATGCGATACGCACCCGTCGACGAGCGATAGAGCGCGTGCGGATCGCTGGTCGGCATCAGCAGGCCGTAGGAGCGAAAGTAGCCGTGCGCGCGCCAGTTCGAGAGCTCGATCGACGTGCGGATGGCATTCGGCGCGGTGAGGAACTCGGAGGGCCTGCGTCGATGAACGGTGAGATTGAGGTACGCGAGCACGCACAGTCCACACCCAAGGAACAACGCGATCGGGCGGACTCTCGTCACGCGGGGCATGGTATCGCTATCGCTCGGGGAACGACCGGGGGCCTCCGGCCCCTCGTCGTCCCCTAGTGTAGTGTTTCAGAAATAGCTATGCAGATCGTGAAGGCATGGCCGCACGTGCCTTCTCGATCTTCTCCAGAATCGCAGCACCTTGAGCTTTCCAGGTGTATCTCTTGGGAGCGAGGTTTCGGTCGGCAAGATATCCGTTGATCGCGGCGGTCAGTTCGGTGACGCTGGCGAAGCTCTCGTCGCGAATAGCATCCTCGGTGAGATCGCGAAAGAAACGCTCGACCAGATTCATCCAGGAGCTCGACGTGGGAGTGAAGTGGAGAACGATCCGATCGGAACCGTAACGCGTTCGGTTTCGCGCGTTCCGCCACTTCAGCCATGACCGGACGTTCGGGTGCTTGTGGGTTGCGTAGTTGTCGACGATCAGGTGCAGTGTGACGTCGTCGGGCATTTCGCGGTCGAGCTTCTTGAGGAACGTGAGCCATTCGGCATTGGTGTGCTCGGGTGCGATGAAGCTGGCGATCTTGCCGTCGAGATAGTTCAGCGCGGCAAATAGAGTGATGGTGCCATGCCGGACGTAGTCATGGGTTCTGGTCCGGATGTGACCTGTCTTCAGCGGTAAGCCGGGCTGGGTGCGTTCGAGCGCCTGGCATTGACTCTTCTCATCGCAGCACAGGATCAGGGCCTTCGCGGGTGGATGCAGATAGAGCCCGATCACGTCCCAGAACTTCGGCTCGAAGTCAGGGTCGGTTGATAACTTAAACGTTCGTGTCAGATGCGGTTTGATGTCGTTGCTGGCCCACAGACGTTGAACGGTGGCGGGCGAAACTTCTGCCTCGCGCGCCATCGCCCGTACGCTCCACCGCCGCTTGCGTGCTGGCGCCTGTGTCGCTCCGACAATCACTCGCTCCCTCTTCTCGTCAGCGATGGAGGGCTTACGGCCACGACCCTTTGCATCGGTCAGTCCAGCCAGTCCTTGCAGACGGAAACGCCGTTCCCACAGCGCGACTACCGGACGGTTCACTCCGACGCGATTCGCCGTTTCCTCCTGACTCAGGCCAGACGCTCGTTCGAGAATGATTCGCGCGCGACGAACCTCCCGCTGCGTCGATGTCGAGCGATTCAGGACTCGTCGGAGTTCTGCTTGCTGTTCCACCGGTACGACCAGAGGCGCCACTTTTCGAGCCATACGCGAAGAGTAGCAGGAGGCGGCGTAAGCGTATAGCTATTTGCGAGACACTACACTAGAGGGAAGCGCGCGCGGACACCCCACCCACTTGCAGTACGCCGCCCCAACTCGTTGCAGAAATTGCACGTCCAATCGTGCCCCCCCACCCATCCACCGCCCGCCCGCGCACGTATCCTCTTCATGACCGCACTTCCTCCTGGCCGGGACGGTTTGCCGCTCCTTGGCGAGACGCTCGACTTCGCGCGCAATCCCTTCGGCTTCATCACCAAGCGTCTCGCTGGGCACGGCGGGCGGGTCTTTCGCTCGCGCGTGCTGGGGCGGAACACGGCCGTCATCGCGGGCGCCGACGCGGCGGGGCGTTTCATCGATCCGTCCACCGTCATGCGCGAGGGATCGATGCCGCCGCATGTGCAGGAGCTCTTCGGAGGGCGCAGCCTGCCTCTCCTCGACGGCGAAGTGCACGCCGCGCGCAAGCGCGAGGTGTTGAAGGCGTTCGGGCGTGACGCGCTGGCGGCGTACCTGCCGCTGATCGAGAAGACCACCGTGGACTACTTCGCGCGCTGGTCCGCGGAGCCGGAGATCGGCTGGATCGAGGAGTTGAAAAAACTCTCCATCGAGGTGATCTGCGCCGCCGTTGCCGGCATGCGGCGCGGCGACGCGATGGATCAGCTCCGCCGCGACTACATCGTTCTCACCAACGGCTTCGCCGCGCTGCCGATCAATCTGCCGGGCACGCGCTATCGCAAGGCGCTGCAGGCGCGCGACCGCATTCTGAACACTCTGCGCGGCGCCGTCCGCGACCGCCGCCGCGTGCCCGCCAATGACGGGCTCTCACGCATTCTCGCCTCGGGCGCGCTGAGCGACGAGGAAGCCGCGCTCGAGCTGCATCACATCGTCATCGCCGGCTTCATCGTGTGGGCCGAGCTCGCGTCGATGGTGCGGCAGCTGACGCTCCATCCGGACGTGCGTGAGCGGCTCGCGCGGGAAGTGCGATCGTCCGATTCGTACGCGTCCATGCCCTACCTCCTGCAGGTCGTCAATGAGGTCAAGCGCCTCTGTCCGATCGTGCCGGTGGTCTTCGGAAAAACGAAAGCGCCGATGGCCATCGACGACGTCACCGTGCCGGCGGGATGGATGGTCCTGTTCGCGCTGATGCCGAGCCACGGCACGCACGGCGTCTACACGAACCCGGAACGTTTCGATCCCGATCGCTTCTCGCCCGAGCGTGCCGAAGACAAGCGCCACGAGCACGCCTTCGTGCCGCAGGGCGCGGGAGCGGCCACCGGACACCGCTGCCCCGGCCTCGATCTGGCCACGTTCATGATGGCCGTCTTCACCGCGGTCCTCCTGCGCGGCCACAGCTGGGAGCTTCCGCCGCAGAACTTCGAGATGGACTGGAGCAAAACGCCGCCGGAGATGAAGGACGGCTTGCGCGCGCGGGTGAAACCTCTTCACGGAGTCTCGTCGTCATCCTCATCGCCGTCGACGTAGCCCAGCAAGTCCCCCGGCTGGCAGTCGAGCGCGGCGCAGAGTTTGGCCAGCGTCGTAAAGCGCACGCCGCGCACTTTGCCCGAGCGGAAGAGCGACATGTGCGTCTCGCTGACGCCGATCGCGGCGGCGAGATCCTTCGCCTTCATCTTGCGGTCCTGGAGCAGCCGGTCGACGGTGATGACGATCGGCATCAGAAGATCTCGTCGAGCTCGGATTGAATCGCCGACGCCTGCCGCAGCACGCCGGCGATGGCCTTGAGCGCCAAACCGACGGCGCCGAGGACCATGCCGGCGGCGTCGAATGCGATCCAGTGGCCGGGGTTGAATCCGAGGAGGCGGCAGGCGCCGGGAACGAGGAGGATGCGCGCGGCGGCGCCGCAGGCCAGCGCGATCCCGACGCGCTCCAGCATCCGCGCGATCCGGGACGCAAACAGCTCGCCGCGCGAGAAGGCGTCCAGTGCTTCGCGCACCCACCACAGCGCCACTACAAACAGCAGTTCCGGGAGCGCCGCCGCGGCCTGACAGGCCAGATGGCGCAGCGCCGCGGAGGCGAATCCGCCGCGGAAGACGTCGATCGTGGCGGCACTGAATCGCTCCAGAACCACCAGCGCCAGCGCAAGGATCCAGAGAACCGTGACGAACCGGCGCATGCGCGCGCTGTACTGCTGGACGTCATTCATCACCTCATGTTACTTTAACTAATACTTAAAGTCGATGACCGCCCTCTCCCTCGAAACCTCCGCTCTTTTTCACCGTTTCGCGAGCCACGACGTCCTCCGCGGCATCGACCTGCAAGTCCCCGCCGGCAGCATCTTCGGGTTCCTCGGGCCGAACGGCGCCGGCAAGACCACCACCCTCCGCCTGATCCTCGGCCTGCTCAAAATCCAGCGCGGCGAGGTGCGCATCTTCGGCCGGCCGTTCGACAAGGACGCGCTGCGCAGCATCGGCTCGCTGATCGAGAGTCCGTCGCTTTATGACCACCTCACCGCCGTCGAGAATTTGCGTCTGCTGCAGATCATCCATCGCTGTCCGGAACGGCGCATCGGCGAAGTGCTGGAACTGGTCGGTTTGGCGAACACCGGACGCAAACGCGCGAAGCAGTTCTCGCTCGGCATGCGACAGCGGCTGTCGATCGCGGCGGCGCTGCTGCACCGGCCCTCGCTGATCATCCTCGACGAGCCGACGAACGGCCTCGATCCGAGCGGCATCATCGAGATCCGCAATCTCCTGATCGAGCTCAATCGCGAGCATGGCTGCACGATCGTCGTCTCCAGCCATCTGCTGTCCGAGGTGGAGCGGGTGGCGACGCATGTGGGGATTGTGGGACGGGGGACGCTGCTCTTTCAGGGGACGATCGACGAGCTGCGGCGACGCCGGCAGGAGGTGCTCTCGGTCCGCGTCTCGACCAGCGACAACGCCGCGGCGATGCGTGCGATCGGCGAGCAGGGCATCGACGCGCGGCTGCTCGACGACGAGATCGTGTTGCCGGCGCTGCCGGGGGAACGAATCGCGGCCATCAACCGGCAGATGATCGCGCGCGACCTCGACGTCTACGAGATCCGCACCGTGCGCAACGACCTGGAGACGATTTTTCTCGACCTGGTGAGGGAATGATGTTCGTTCACGCGTTTCACAGCGAGTGGCTGAAGCGGAAGCGCAGCTTCGCCTCGATGATGGTCATCGGCGGAAGCCTCTTCACGCCGGCGATCGTGGCCTTGGTGCGGCTGATTCACTTCCGCGGCCTGCCGAAGCTCTACGCGAGCAGCTCGTTCTGGCCCGACATGTGGCGCTCGTGCTGGGAGTCGATGGCCATCTTTTTCCTGCCGCTCGGCGCGATCATGGCCACCAGTCTCATCACGCAGATCGAGTTCAAGAGCAACGCCTGGAAGCAGGTTCACGCGCTGCCGCTCAGCGCCGCGGTGATTTTTCTCTCCAAGCTGGCGGTGATTCTGGTGATGCTCGCGCAGTTTCTCGCGCTCTTCAACCTCGGCATCTACGTTTCGGCAATCCTGCCGGCGTTGATCGTGCCCGGCGTGCCGCATCCGCAAGGCAGTTTTCTCGCGTTGCCGTTGCTGCGCGAGAACGCGCTCTACTTCGTGGCGACGCTGCCGATCGTCGCGGCGCAGTACCTGATGGCGCTGCGCTCGAACAACGTGCTGGTGCCGATCGGGGTCGGCTTCATGGCCTGGGTCGGCGCGCTCGCCGCGGTCTCGTCGAAGGTGGCCATCTGGTGGCCGTACGGATACACGATCATTCACTACATCAAGGACAAGCCGAAGGGAGCGCACTTTGCCGCGCATCCGGAGCTGCCGTGGCTGGCCGCGGGTTTCTTTCTGTTGATCACGATGGTCAGCTACGCGTTGTTCGTCAGCAAGTCGGAGAAAGGTTGACCCGGCGGTTTTCTCAGCGCATTCGATCGTTTGGAACACGGCGGGCATGGACCTGATCGGCAGGTATCTTCGTGACATCGTGTTCTGTCGCTCATCGCGAGGGCGGCTTGGGGGGTATGTACGCCGCGCATCACGACACGCTGGACCGGCGCGTGGCGAGCGGTTGCGCGTGGCCGCGGCGATGGCCAGCGCAGCGCACCAGGGCGCCGGCCGCAAATGTCACGGTTGGTACGAATCCAATCCAGGTCGCATTCGGCAGCGATCAGAAGGCCCAGTGGGTGCTGGCCC
>DATLBM010000094.1:0-2888 GCA_035526885.1 Thermoanaerobaculia bacterium
GGCCCCGGACCCCGTTTGCGGGCATAGCCTCCGCGACACCTGTGTCGCGGAGGCTATGCCTACCAGCGGGGTCCGGGGGCGAGCCCCCGGCCGCCGGAGGCCCCCGGTCGTCCTCCGCGCGAAGCCGGCACGCGCCGTACAAGCGAGCGTCACGCCTTCGGCTTCTTCTCCTCCAGCACGCGTTGGAGGGCGGCTTTGCGGTTTGGGTCCGTGGTCGAGGCGATCACCGATTCGAGGGCCATGCGGTAGGCGGTGTCGAGAGCCTGCGGGGCGGCGATGGCGACGTCGGCTGCACGCCGACGCCTTCCCAGTTCGTCTTCGTGATCGGGTTGATCGCGCGCGCGAAGGGGACGCCGAGCTCGAAGTGGTCGCTGACCTTCACGCCGTCGACCGGATGCGCGCCGCCGCCGGTGACTTCGCCGATGATCGTGCCGCGCTTGAGCGTCTTGAGGTTGTACGCGAACTCCTCGCCGCCCGAGAACGTGCGGCTGCTGGTCAGCACGTACACCGGCTTTTTGCCGCCGAAGCGATGGCCCTTGACCGTGGCCGAGGTCCACCACTGTTCGGTCGAGTTGCCGGCGCGCGTCCAGATGTCGTTGAGGTGCGTGGGCTCGTCGAAGAGGTAGCTGGTGAGGTACGCGATCATCGACGGCTCGCCGCCCCCGTTGAAGCGCAGATCGACGATGAGTGCGTCCGCGTTGGCGACGAACGTCATCGCCGCGGCGCCGGTCTCGCCGCCCACTTCGGGCGGCATGAACCCGCGGATGTCGATGTAGCCGATGTTGCCTTGGAGGCGCTCCACTTTCTCGAAGCCGTAGTTCAGCTTCGCGGCGAACGCGCGCTGCTGCTCCAGCGCTTCCGCGGGCGGCGCGGCGTCCGGCGCGCGGTCGGGAAGGACCGCGTTGCTGTAGCGCATGGAGAGATGTTTGTCCTTGCTCACCTCGCGGAAATCCCGTGTGAGCGTGTCCGCCAGCTCCTTCGCGCTGGTGATCTTGTCGTACTCGCCGCGGGCGGCTCGCGCGCGCACGGCCTGCTCCATCTTCTTCGCGGTCTCCGGGAAGACGTACGCCTCGTTGAGGCGGGCGATGGAGTTGTCGATGACCTGTTTGCGCTCGGCGGCGGTGATCGTGAAGTCGGGCTCCGGACCGTACTGTGCGAAAAGCGAGGAAGCGGCGGTGAGGAGAAGGGTCGCTGCTGCCAGTCGTGCTTTCATGTCCGGCACTACGCGCCTCGCCGCGCAAAGTTCCGGGAGTTCACCGCTCAGACATACTTCATCCACCGAGCCGTGCGCTCTGCCTTCACGCGCGCGTACCCGCGGCAGGCGAAGTAGAGGATGAGCACCACCAGCGCCCAGACCAGGTAGAGCATCCACAAAGGCCAGCGATATCCCGGCGGGACATCGGCGGGGAGCATCGGGAAGTTGCCGATCAGCCATCCCGTGCTCTCCGGCGTGCGCACGAGCGAGACCAGCACCGCGATGATGTGAATCAGCGGAATGTGCAGCAGGTAGTAGAAGAACGGGACGCGCCCGAACACTTCCAGCCAGCGCGTGATGCGCGGGCGCGCGTCGCCGAGGGCGGCCAGGGCGAGGAACATCGGGCCGAGCGTCATCAGGAGGAACTGCAGCGACGCGGGATATTTGGCGGTGTTGATGAATTGCACCGCGCCGGATTCCCATGGACGCGGATCGCCGTAGATGCCGGTCGCGCGCAGGATCACGAACAACGCGATGCACGTGATGCCGAGGAGCAGCGCGACGCGACGGTTGCGGGCGATGGCGCCGAATGCGTAGCCGGCCGCCATCACGCCCACCCATGGTATGAGCGTGTAGAGCACGACGACGTTGAGCGGACCCGCTTCGAAGTTCCGGCCCGCGTACAGGATCTTCGTGAGCGGCGACGGCGACTCGCTCACCAGTCCCGCCAGCGCGTTGTGTCCGGCGATGATCGCGATGCCGATCGCCGCGATCACCGCCGTCGGCAGATACACGAGGGCCGCAAGAATCACCATCGACCAGCCGATCACCCAGATCACACCCGCGAACGTAAAGTGCGCGTAGTCGAAGTTGAACGTCCACGCGAAGCGGAGAATGGTCAGCTCCAGCAGCACGAGCCACAGGCCGCGCACGAGGAGGAACTTCGCCAGCGCGGCGCGCGAGGCGACTTTCCGGCCGTAGAGATACGCAGCCGTGCCGGCCAGGAAGATGAAGACGGGCGCGCAGAAGTGCGTGATCCAGCGCGTGAAGAAGACCGCCGGATCGGGACCGCCCGCCGGCACGGCCGCGAAGACGCGCACGTGATCGATGGCCATGAGCACCATCACCGCGCCGCGGACGATGTCGAGCGAGGGGAGGCGTTTCACGGAAGGGATAAGGATACCGTGTGGCAGGAGAGAAACGTGGCGACGGGCTTCAGCCCGTCGCAATATTGGATATCGCGACGGGCTGAAGCCCGTCGCCACGTTTCTGCAGCGCGACGGCGCCGAGAATCGCGAGGATCAGGTGAAACAGCGGCAGCCAGCGAAAGCTCCAGCGGAACGGTCCCGCTGACGGCAGCAGCATCAGCACCGTCACGACGGCGAGCAGCGCGAGCTCCGTGCGGAAGCGCTTCACGTGCGTCCAGCCCGCGATCAGTGCCGCGAGCGGGACGAATGCGCCGAGGAGCTCGACGGCGGGATGGGGAAGGACGCCGGCGAAGACATGCCACGTCGCCGCGAACGCGGGGATGACCAAACCGAAGAATGCGGTCACCGGCACGTACCACATCGACTCGACCGTCGTGGCCGCGGACTCCCGCGCGGTGTACGGAAAGTACTCGAGCAGCATCAGCACCGCGGGCGCGGAGAGACCGAGGCCGAGGAGTGAGCCTGTAAACAACGTGGCGACGGGC
>DATLBM010000095.1:0-3006 GCA_035526885.1 Thermoanaerobaculia bacterium
TCGAGCATCGCGACGGGCTGAAGCCCGTCGCCACGTTTCTCTTCTGCTTCAGGCCTGTTCTCTATCACCGGCTCCACGGCGGCGTGACGCCGTTCATGCGCGCATAGGCGATCGACTGGCCGAGGTGCTCGTGCAGATGGCTGAGCATCGTCACCATGACGCCGCGATGCGTCGTCGTGTTGCCGAACATCTTCACCTGCTTCTCGACGTTGTTCGTCTTCGCGATCGCCGCGCGCAGATGATCGAACGACTTCTGCAGCTCCACCAGCGCCTCGGCTTTCTTCGTGACCGTCTTCTCGAGATCGCGTTCCGCGCCTTTCGGAACGGGGATGCCGAGGAAAGTGGCCAGGAAGTAGTTCGCGCTGGCGATGTGCATGTACACCTCGCTGATCGAGCGGACGTCCCTGGCCGGGCGCCACGAATATTTCTCCGCCGGCGTGCTCGCGGCGAGGTCCATGATTTTTTCCTGCACCTCGTCGAGATTGGCGATGACCTCGGCGCGGAAGCCGGTCAGTTTCGGCGCGGCCGGAGCCGGCGCGGCGGGCGGCGTCCGGGCCAATGCAATCAGGGGAAAGAGAACGGAGAAGAGTGCGATGCGGGCCTTCATTTGGACTCGCGCGAGGTTAGCACGCTATGATCCCGGCCCGGCCTACCGCCTGCCGCCATTCGCGGCCTTCAGGAGCAGATTTCACATGGATTTTCGTCTATCGGATGAGCAGTTGCAGATCCAGCAGATGGTGCGCGATTTCGCGGAGAGCGAGATCAAGCCGCACCTCGCGGAGTGGGAGGAGGCGCAGCACTTTCCCGTCGATACCTTCAAGCGCGCCGGCGAGCTGGGCATGCTCGGCGTGACCATCCCGGAGGAGTACGGCGGCGCGGGACTGTCGTACGTCGATTACGTGAACGTCATCGAAGAGCTGGGCGTCGTCGACAGCGGATTCGCGCTCAGCGTGGCCGCGCACAACTCCCTCGCCACCGGCCACATCTACATCGCCGGCAACGACGAGCAGAAGAAGCAGTGGCTGCCGAAGCTGACCAGCGGCGAATGGATCGGCGCGTGGGGCCTCACCGAGCCCGGCTCGGGCAGCGACGCCTCGGGCATGCGCACGGTCGCGGTCAAAGACGGCGATGAGTGGGTGCTGAACGGCACGAAGAACTTCATCACCAACGCCACTTACGCCGACATCAGCGTCGTCCTCGCCGTCACCGATCGCAACGACCAGAAGCACGGCATCACCGCGTTCGCAGTGGAGATGGATCGCAACGGCATCCGTCCCGGCAAGAAGGAGAACAAGCTCGGCATGCGCGTGTCCGACACGGCGGAGCTGGTGCTCGAAGATTGCCGCGTGCCCGACGCGAACCGCCTCGGCCAGCTCGGGTATGGATTCATCGACGCGATGAAAGTGCTCGACGGCGGACGCATTTCCATCGGCGCGCTCAGCGTCGGCATTGCGCGCGGCGCGTACGAGGCGGCGCGCGACTACTCGAAGCAGCGCCAGGCCTTCGGCCAGCCGATCTCGAACTTCCAGGCCATCCAGTTCATGCTCGCGGACATGGCCACGGAGATCGATGCCGCGCGCCTGCTCTGCCATCGCGCCGCCACGATCAAGGACGCGGGCGAGCGCGTCACGCAGTTCTCGGCCATGGCGAAGTTGTATGCGTCCGAGGTGGCGGTGCGGGCGACGGAGAAGGGCGTGCAGATCTTCGGCGGGTACGGCTTCATCAAGGAGTTCCCGGCCGAGAAGTATTACCGCGAC
This sequence comes from Thermoanaerobaculia bacterium, assembly GCA_035526885.1. Taxonomy (GTDB): domain Bacteria; phylum Acidobacteriota; class Thermoanaerobaculia; order Gp7-AA8; family Gp7-AA8; genus QHVT01. The sequence continues at coordinate 1,758 of DATLBM010000095.1, forward strand.
GTGAAGCTGTGCACGATCGGCGAGGGCACGAGCGAGATTCAGCGCGTGGTCATCGCGAGGAACCTGCTGGGCGCGAAGTGACGAGGTGTCATCCTGAGGCCCGCGGAGGGCGAAGGACCTTCCCGCATGGCACGGGCGAAGGTCCTTCGTCGTCTGCGCGACTCAGGATGACACGAAGCGCGATATGAACCTCGACTCCATCAAGCAGGGCATCCTGGCGGGCAAATCGCGTCCGCTGGCGCAGGCGATCTCGCTCGTCGAGTCGCACGATCAGCGCGCCGCGACGCTGCTCGCGGAGCTCTATCCCGCCACCGGCCGCGCGCGCATCCTCGGCATCACCGGCTCGCCCGGCGCGGGCAAGTCGACGCTCGTGGCGGCGATGGCGCGGGACTATCGCGCACAGGACAAGCGCGTGGGGATCATCGCCGTCGATCCCACGTCGCCCTTCACCGGCGGCGCCATCCTCGGCGATCGCATCCGCATGGCGCAGCTCTACACCGATCCCGGCGTCTTCATTCGCTCGATGGCCACGCGCGGCTTCCTCGGCGGTCTGGCCAAGGCGACGAACGACGCGGTGGACATCCTCGACGCGGCCGGCTTCGACATCGTGCTCGTGGAGACGGTGGGCGTGGGACAGGATGAGGTCGAAGTCGTGCGCACGGTGCAGACGAACGTGGTCGTGCTCGTGCCGGGCATGGGCGACGACATCCAGGCCATCAAGGCCGGGATCATGGAGATCGGCGACGTGTTCGTGGTCAACAAAGCCGATCGGCCGGGCGCGGACAAAACGGTCACGGAGATCACGATGATGATGTCGCTGGTCGAAGAGCACGGCGACTGGGTGCCGCCGATCGTGAAGACGGTCGCGTCGAAGAGTCAGGGCGTCGATGATCTCGACACCGCGATCGTCAAACACTACGACTACCTCTCCGCCTCGGGCGAGCTCGATCGCCGCAACCGCGACCGCGTGCGCATCCGCATCGAGACGCAGCTCAAGGAGAGCTTCTTGGACCGCCTCATCGGCGGGACGATCACACGCGAGGAATACGAGTCGCTGCTCGAGGATGTGCTGCGCAAGCGGAACAACCCGCACGATGCGGCGTCCTCACTGCTCGCCCGCGTGCGCTTCTAGGGGAACGACGAGGGGGCCTCCGGCGGCCGGGGGCTCGCCCCCGGACCCCGTTTGCGGGCCGAGCCTCCGCGACACTTTGTGTCGCGGAGGCTCGGCCAACCAGCGGGGTCCGGGGCC
>DATLBM010000096.1:0-2162 GCA_035526885.1 Thermoanaerobaculia bacterium
GAGTCTCATCTGTCTCCGATTCGCTTCCACCACCCGCACCGCCGCCTGCTTCTGATCTCGTTCATCGCTCATACGTCGATGGTACGAGCGAAGCCCGTTTTCCACAGCACGCGCGATTTCTTCACAAGCTCTCAGGATGACGCGAGCCGAAGTGTCATCCTGATGAGCGGAGCGCAGCGCAGTCGAAGGATCTTCTACCGCGCCGCGGAGCGGGGGAAAGTCCCTCGACCGTCCTCGCTTTGCTCCGGCGGCTCGGGATGACACGCTTGCGCCACCTCGCCGCGCTGACGACACAACTCGCTGCACCACTACCGCCACGCGACGCCCCTGCGGCACACTGGTGAGTGATGTCGCGTCGCCTGTGGGTTTTCGCCGCCTCCTTCTGGGCTCTCTTTGGAATCGTCAGCGGCGTGCAGGTGTGGATCTCCATGATCACGCACGGGCACTCGATGGCGCTGCTCGTCGCGTACCACGTCGCTGTGTGGGAAGGGTGGCTGCTGCCCGTCGGCGGGATTCTGTGGCTCTCGCGGCGCTTTCCGGTCATTCCGCCGCGGCGGATGAACGTCCTCCTTCACTTCCTCGTCGCCACCGGCATCGCCGTGCTCCATGGCTTCTACTGGATGGTGCTGCTCGTCGTGATGAAGCCGTACGATCGGATGACGGCCGAGGCATCGCAGCTCGAGGTGGCGCGACTCCTCTTCGCGCGGCTGCCGCTGGAGTGGGTTCTCTACTGCCTCGTCCTCGGCGCCGTCATCGCGTACGACCGCGTCGTTCGCACCGCGCAGCTCGAGCGGGCGCTGTCCGAGGCGCGGCTGCATGCGCTGGAGCTGCAGATTCAGCCGCATTTCCTGTTCAACACCATGAACGCCATCAGCTCGCTCGTGCGCAGCAGGCGCAACGACGAGGCCATCACGATGCTGGCGGGGCTCAGCGATCTTCTCCGCTACACGCTCGATCACGCCGAGCAGCAGCGCGTCTCGCTCGACGAAGAGCTGAGCGTGTTGCGGCGATATCTGGAGATTCAGTACACCCGCTTCCCGGATCGGATGCAGTTCGTCATCGACGCCGCTCCCGAAACGAAGAACGCCGCCGTTCCGGCCTTGCTCCTGCAGCCGCTCGCGGAGAACGCCGTCCGTCACGGCATCGACGCCAGCAGCGGACCGGGCGTCGTCGACGTGCGCGCCTTCCGCAGCGGCGAGCGGTTGCGTATCGAGATCTTCAACAGCGGCAGCGTGTCCGCATCCGCGCGCACCGGCATCGGACTGCGCAACACGCGCGAGCGGCTGAAGCATCTCTACGGCGACGCGTGGTCGTTCGAGCTCGCGAACGCGAACGGCGGCGTGTTGGCCTCCGTCACGATTCCGTGGAGCACGGCGTGATGAAGGTCGTCATCGTCGACGACGAGCCGCTCGCGCGCGACGGTATCCGCATGCTCCTCGAACGCGACAGAGAAATCGCTGTCGCCGGTGAAGCCACGGGCACCGATGCCGCGGCGCTGGTCGCGCGCACGCGTCCGGACATCCTCTTTCTCGACATCCAGATGCCCGAGGTGGATGGGTTTGCGCTGCTGGAACAGATCGGGGCGGACGCCGTGCCGGCCATCGTCTTCGTCACCGCGTTCGACCGCTATGCGTTGAAGGCGTTCGAGGTGCACGCGCTCGACTACCTGCTCAAGCCTTTCGACGACGCGCGTTTCGCGAAGGCGCTGGAGCACGCGAAGGAGCGGGTGCGCGCCCAGAAACGCGGCGAGACGGACGCGCGCATCTCCGAGCTGCTCGCTGATCGCGCCAGCGCCGTACAGCGCTTCCTCATCCCCGTGCGCGAGAAGACCATCGTCGTGAACGCGGCCGACATCGACTGGATCGAGGCCGCCGACTACTACGTTTCGCTGCACGTCGCCGGCGCCTCGCATCTGCTGCGACGGACCATGGACGAGATCGAAAAGCAGCTCGATCCGCGGCAGTTCTTCCGCGTCCATCGTTCGGCCATCGTGAACATCGACCGCGTGCGCGAGATCCATCCTCTGTTCCGCGGAGATTGCGCGCTGGTGCTGAGCAACGGCGCGCAGGTGAAGTTGAGCCGCAGCCGCCGCGCCGATTTCGAAGCGCGGTTCGCCAGCAAATAGGGACAACTCGCTGCAATTCACGAGACAGCCCGCCGCC
>DATLBM010000097.1:0-6137 GCA_035526885.1 Thermoanaerobaculia bacterium
CCGCGAGGATCGTGAGGACCGGCAGCATGATCGTGGCCGCGATCAATCGCGGCACGACGAGGAAGGCGAGCGGATCGTACGCCAGCGTCTCGAGCGCGTCGATCTGCTCCGTGACGCGCATCGTGCCGATCTCCGCCGTCATTCGCGCGCCCACGCGTCCCGCCATCACGAGGCCCGTGAGCAGCGGTCCCATCTCGAGGATGATCGTCTGGCGCGTCGCCAGACCGACGACCGACAGCAGCACGCCTTCGAAGAGCTGGTAACGCGTCTGCAATGCGATGACGCCGCCGATGAACGCGGCGACGAGAACGGCCAGCGGAACGGACCCCACTCCGATCACGCGCATCTGTCGCACCGTCTCGGGCCAGAAGGTTCCCGGCTCCGAAAAGCCGCGGAACGTGTCGCGAATGAAATAGGTGCGCGCCCCGATCGCGTAGAACAGACCACGCCAGACCAGCGTCATCCGCCGGAAGAAGCGGATGCTCGTGCGCTGGACGATGGGGAAGCTCTCCGTCGGACGATTCTCCGGCGGATGCGGAAAGCGCGCCGAATAGCTCACGTTCGCACGCGGGCGAGCAGGACGACGCCGAGCACGCCGAAGACGGCGCTCGGCACCCAGGCCGCCAGGTCCGGAGGAAGCAATCCCTTGCTCCCGATCGCTTTCGTCAGCTGCACCATCATCAGGAATACGACGGTGATGGCCAGACTGATTCCGACGCCGTACGCCGCCCCTCCTCGCTGCGTGGAGGTGGCCAGCGGCGCGCCAAACAGCGCGATGATGATGCACGTGATGGGGATCGCGATCTTGAGCGCGCGTTCGACGCGGAGGGTATTGGCGTCGCCACCGGAGCGCTCCAGCGTGCGGATGAAGCGGGAGAGCTCGCGGAACCGCATCTCGGCGGGGCTGCGCGGCTTCGCCAGCATGTCCCGCGGCTGCTCGGCCAGCTGCTTGTCAGTCATCTTCGCGAACGCGAAGGCGATGTCGGGGAGCGAGTCGGAGACGAGCTTCATCTCCCCCTTCTCGAGCGTCCATCCCGTGCCGGCCGTCCACTCTGCCTTCTCGGCGGCCACGAGCACCGTGGGGTATTCGCGGCTCGTTCCTCTGCGATCGATCTGGACCGCGTCGAGCGTCCCGGCGACGGTGTTGAGCGTCCCGACTTTGTAGACGCGTCCGCCCTCACCCTGGAACGCGAAGTTGTAGCGGGTCGTGGTGCCGCGGAACTTGTCTTCTTCCAGCAGGTCGAGCCGCCGCGAGTTGGTCACAGGCACCACTTCCGCGAGCGCGAGATCGAGCCCTGCCGTGATGAAGGCGCCGATGAAGATCGGCAGCATCAGGCGGTAGAAGCTGATGCCGGACGCCTTCGCCGCGGTGATCTCCGAATGCCGCGTGAAGGCGCCGATCGAGAACACTGTCGCGAAGAGCACCGCGGCCGGCAGCACCATGAACATCGACTCGGGGATCCAGTACAGATACGCGAGGGCGATGTCGTCGCGCGGCAGCTTGCGCGCGAGGAACTTCTCGAGGTTGTCGGTGAGGTCGATGATGACCAGCAGCAGCGGAAATCCGAGCGCGGTCGTGATGAGAATCTTCCAGAATTCTCCGAAGACGTAGCGGTCGAGCGGACCACCGATCTTCAGGCGGCGTTTGATCACTTGCGGCGTCGCTCCACGTTGATGCCGAAGCGACGCGCCCAGCCGAGCGTCTTGGCGCGGGCCAGCAGCATCATCTCGCCGAAGTCGCCGCCCCGCGACGTGGAGGACTCACGTCCCATTCGCACCGCGAGCAGGATCCCGACGCCCGCGAGGATGATGTTCGCGGCCCACATCGCGAGCCAGGGCGGCAGGTAGTCCTTGTCCGCCAGCGTCTCGCCGCCGATGAGGCCGACGTAGTACAGGCCGAAGATCCCGAAGCTCACGCCGATCACCAGTCCGACGCCGCCACGCGGGAAGCGCAGCGCGATCGGGGCGCCGATGAGCACGAAGATCGTGCACGCGGCCGCGAGCGAGAACTTCTTCTGGATCTCCACGTCGTAGCGATTCCGTTCGCGCCGCGCCTCACTCTTGCGGACGTTCGCTTCCTGCAGCCGCGCGGCGATCATCGCGGTATCGATGGCCGCGGCCGTCGCCGATTGGCCGGGCGTTTGCGCCTGCGCCGGAGTGACCGAGAGGGCGCTCAGCATCCCGCAGTACGCGGTGGCGATCGTGGTGCCGCGTCCGACCTTCGGCCGCTCAGGGCGCTCGCCCTTGCTGCCGCCGCTCTCCCACGTCACCAGCCGCGCATCATGCTCGGCCTGCTGCACCTGCAGATCCGCGCGCGAGACCATCTCCTGCATCTCGCAGACCGACATCTCGCGATCGCTCTTCGAGGTGGAGCCCGCGTCGGACTCCTGGTACGAGTTGAACACGGATTTGACCCGCAGCCGGTCGCGATCGAAGAAGAGCCGCGTGAGCTCGGACGGATCCTTGTTCGGCACCGTCAGCATCTCGCCGTCGAACAGCGTCAGGTCGAGGTCGCGATGGTTCGGCGCGAGCGCGAGATAGCCGCTGTCCGCGTAGATCGTGCGCCGGCGTGCCGGATCTCCGAGATCGTAGATGACCACTTCATTCATCTTCGACGTGGCCTCGTCGATCTGCCCGGCGCGCAGGTACAGCTGTCCTTCCTTCACCGTGTTCATCACCTGCTCGCGCAGTGCGAAGGTCGGTTTGGTGCGGAAGATGTCGAGCTGCAGCGTGGCCAGGCGATGGTTGGAGCGGGACAACACCTGATCGTTGAAGGCCAGCATCAAGGCCGACATCGCGAGCCCACCCAGCAGCACGGGCGCGAGCACGGTCCACATCGAGACGCCGCTCGCCTTCATCGCATTGATCTCGTTTTCGGCGGCGAGCCTGCTGAATGCGTAGAGGACGGCCACGAGCACCGCCATCGGCAACGTCATCGCGATCGTGAAGGGAAGCGACAGGCCGAGAAACTCCAGGATCACGCTCACCGGCAGTCCCTTCCCAACGAGCTCCCCCAGCCGCTTCGCGATGTATTGAAGCAGCATGAGCGACGTCAGCGCCGTTGACGCGAACAGGAACGGCCCGACGTGCTCCTTGAGGACGTATTTGCCGATTATCTTCACGAAAGAGAAGGCCAGAGCCAGCCGTCAATATACCCGTCAATTTCACGCCAGTGCCTTCCGCCGCGCGCATGTTGGGAGCCACCCTCTGTCTGTTACTCTCCCTGTCCGGATGCGATTCCGTCGCGCGCTGGCGCGGGTCGCACACGGCTTTCAATGGTGATAGCGCGCTTGCCTACGCAAAGGCTCAGGTCGCGTTCGGTCCGCGCGTGCCCGGCACGCCGGCCCACCGCGCGGCCGGCGACTGGATCGTGGCGCAGATGCGCGCCCGCGCCGACTCCGTGGAAGTGCAAAGCTGGACGCACCGCACGCAGAAAGGCGACACGCTGCCGATGCGGAACATCATCGCGCGCTTTCGCCCCGATCTCGCCGCGCGCGTCCTGTACGTCACGCATTGGGACTCCCGCCCGACGGCCGATAACGATCGGAATCTCGGCGCCCGGCAGCGGCCCATCGACGGCGCGAATGACGGCGCGTCCGGCGTGGGGCTCTTCGTCGCGCTGGCCGACGCTTTCCGGAAAACGCCACCGACCGTGGGCGTCGATTTCCTCTTCGTCGACGGCGAGGACTACGGAGCTTTCGAGGACTCGAACGACTCCACGAAGAACAAGGACGTCCTAATCGGCTCCCAGTATTTCGCGCGGACGCTGCCGGCCACGTACAAGCCGATCTTCGGTGTCGTGTGGGACATGATCGGCGACAAAGCGCTGAACATCCGGCAGGAAGGGCACTCCATCACGGGAGCGCCAGAAGTGGTGTCGCGCGTCTGGGCCGTCGCCCGGGAGCTGGGCTACGGGAAAAACTTCCTCGACGAATCCCAGGGCGGGATCACCGACGACCATCTCCCGTTGCTGCGCAAGGGACTGCGCGTCATCGACGTGATCGACATCGACTACTGCTCCGACGGCGCGTCCTCCTGCGCCGCGGGTGCGCCGACGTTTCTGCATCACACGACAGGCGACACGATGGAGCACGTGAGCGCCAGGAGCCTCAAGATCATCGGTGACATCGCGCTCACCCTCGTCACGCGCTGAATTGTTGCGCGGCGCGGCGAGATGATGTGAGCGCCGGCGGCGTCCCAGGGATTTTCTCCGGATGCCGACCCCGAACGAGCGGAAAGGCCTGCTCTTTCTCGCGGTGGTGGCGCTGTCCGGAACGGGAGTTCGCGTGTGGCGCGCCAACGCATCGCCTCCCTCGCGCGCCGAGTCCGCGGCGCTCGACCGGCAGCTCGGGAAGGTGGATTCCGTCCGGCGCGCGAAGCGATCCGGCGTGAAAGCGCCGAAAGCGAAGACGAAAGCCGCGCCGCTAGCGCCGGCGGACAGCCAGCCGATCGACATCAACACTGCATCGGCCGCCCAGATCGAGGCGCTTCCAGGCATCGGTCCGGCGCTCGCGAAGCGAATCGCGACGCATCGCGATTCGGTCGGCGATTACGCCAATCTCGCCGCCCTGTGCGACGTCCGTGGCGTCGGCCCCGCGCTCGCCGCACGGCTCCGTCCGCTGGTGACATTCGGGGGGCGGAACAGTCCTTTAAGTGACGCATGCGACTCGCCTTCGACGGGGGCGGGAAAAGCACGCGCGGAGCGGGGTCGAAAGCGACCCTAAGCCGTTCTTGACTTAGAGCTTACGTGGGGGCAGGTTCCGTTTCTGCGGGTCCTGATCCCGAGGGCCCGTTCCCAGTTCGTTTTCCCCCGCCACTCCGCCCCTCCCTATGGCCGCACCCGCTGCCACCTCAATGCGCATTGGTGACCTGCTGATGGCGGCGGGTCTGATCTCCAAGGAGCAGCTCGACAAGGCGCTACAGGAGCAGAAGCAGAACGGGACACGAGTGGGCTACAACCTCGTGAAGCTTGGGTTTGTCCCCGAGATCGAGCTCACCAAGACGCTGGCAAAGCAGTACAAGATGCCGGCGGTCGACCTCTCCAAGTTCGCCGTCGACGCCAAGATCGCGAAGCTGATCCCGGCCGAGATGGCGTTGAAGAACCTCGTGCTGCCCCTCAAGCGCGATGGCCGCACGCTCACCGTGGCGATGGCGGATCCGACCAACATGGGCGTGGTCGAGGATCTCAAGTTCATCACGCGCTACGACATCTTCCCGGTCATCGCCGGCGAGTTCACGCTCCGCAACATCCTCGAGAAGCTCTTCGAGTCCACCGAAGCCCAGCTCGGCGCGCTGCTGAAGGGCATCGAGGAAGACGCGGAAGCGGAAGTCGAGATTGTCGAGACCAAAGAAGAGGAGATGTCTGCCTCGGCGCTGGCCGCTGCGGTCGACGACGCTCCGGTCGTGAAACTCGTGAACGGCATCCTGACAGACGCGGTGAAGCGCGGCGCCTCGGACATCCACTTCGAGTGCTTCGAGCACGAGCTGCGCGTACGCTACCGCATCGACGGCGCGCTGGGTGAGATCATGAAGCCGCCGCTCAAGATGAAGGCCGCGCTCGTCTCACGCTTCAAGATCATGTCGTCGCTCAACATCGCCGAGCGTCGCGTCCCGCAGGACGGCCGCATCAAGCTGAAGGTTGGGCAGAAGGTCATCGATTTCCGCGTGTCCACCTGTCCGACGATCTTCGGCGAGAAGATCGTGCTTCGAATTCTCGACAAGGGCAACCTGACGCTCGATCTCGAGAAGTTCGGCATCGAAAAGCAGTCCGAGAAGGACCTGATGGAAGCGGTGATGAATCCCTACGGCATGGTGCTCGTCACCGGTCCGACGGGTTCCGGCAAGACGACGACGCTGTACTCCTGCATCGGCAAGGTGAACAGCATCGACACCAACATCATGACCGCCGAAGATCCCGTCGAGTACAACATGTACGGGGTCAATCAGGTGCTGGTGCGCAACGAAGTCGGCTTGACCTTCGCCGCCGCGCTGAAGGCATTCCTGCGCCAGGACCCGAACATCATCATGATCGGCGAGATCCGCGACCTGGAGACGGGCGGCATCGCGATCAAGGCGGCCCTCACGGGCCATCTGGTGCTGTCGACGCTGCACACGAACTCCGCGCCGGAGACGGTCAC
>DATLBM010000098.1:0-4377 GCA_035526885.1 Thermoanaerobaculia bacterium
TGGCCTCGCACACGGGCGTGCACGTGGCGCTGCATCAGCTCATGGCGATGATCTACTGGCCGCTGATCGCGGTCTGCGTGTGGCTGCTGTTCCGGCTGCGGCCGCGGATCTCGCGGCCGTTCGTGCTGGTGGTCCTGCTGCCGGTGTTTTTCTTTCTCGAACAGATGGCCGCCGCGGCGTGGGACTGGGAACTGAATCCGCGCCGCGCCATTCCGGCGGTGCTGGCGTTTGCAGTGGCGTGGTGCTTCTCGCTCGATCGGGTGTGGGATCAGCGGTGGTGGCGGATCGGCGCGATCGCGCTCTTCGTCATGAGCGCGGTGCTCGCGCTGTCGGACACGCTCCTGCACGAGCCCGTGATGGCGTACACGCGCATGGGACAGGCCATGCGCATCCAGCCGCAGGAGGCGCTGGTCAAGGAGAACATGCGTCTCTACCCCTACTCCATGCCGAAGCTCCTGCATGACGAGAAGCTGGAGTGGCGCGATCTCCCGAAAGCGCAGATCGCGCGCGGCGGGAACGCGCGCACGATCTACGTGCTCTCGCAGATCGGAGGGCTGTTTCTGCTCGTGGGATTGTTCTGGCTCACGGCGCGCGCGCGCATCCTGCCGCGATGGGCGCCGCTGTGCGCGCTCATCGTGTGGCTGGTGAGCCTGACACGTTTCATTTGACGGTGATGCGCGCTCGGCGTTGGTCAGGGAGTACGCTGCCGGCGAGTCGCCCCACTCTTTGAACTTGCCGGTAGCGAAAGAAAAAGGGCGGTCCGGAGACCGCCCTCGAACCGTTCCGTGTCAGAACTCCGGCGCGATGAGGCCGAGGTTGTTGTCGCGGCGCTTGTAGATCACGGAGACGCGGTCCGTGTCCAGATCGCGGAAGACGATGAACTCGTTCTTCGAGTCGTCGAGGCGCAGCGCCGCTTCCTCGATCGACATCGGACGGATGGGAATGCTGTTGGTCTTCACGATCCGCGGCGCCCGCTCCTCGGTATCCTCGCGCAGCTGCCCCGGCTCGAGCACCTGCACGTTCCACTCGTTCACGTCCTTGAAGCCGTTGCCGTCGGCGCGGTGATGGTCGCGGATCTTCTTGCGGTTCTTCTGCGCCTGGCGCTTGATGTGATCGATGGCGGAGTTGATGGCGTCCTGCATCGACTCATCGGACTCCTGCCCGGTCTTGACGTCGTGGTCTTTGCCCTTGATCAGGATCTCGCAGATGTTGCGGTACTTTTCGACCTGCAGCACGACGCGCACGTCGATCACGTCATCGAAGAGCTTGTCCTGGACCTTGGCGAGCTTGCTTTCCACCATCGCCCGGATGTCGGGCGGAATCTCGTAGTTGCGGCCGGAAATCTCGGTAGCCATTCATCACACCTCGAACTAAAAAATTTGCTTGCGATCCGTCGACGAGGGGATGTTCAGCTCGTCGCGGTACTTCGCTACCGTACGACGGGCAATGTTGATGCCCTCGTCGTTGAGGATCTTCATGATCTTCGAATCGCTGAGGGGTTTGCGGGGATCCTCGTTCTCGATGTAGCTCTGGATCTTCTTCTTCACCGTGAGCGAGGAGATGTCCTCGCCCGTGTCGGAATCGATTCCGCTGTGGAAGAAGTACTTCATCAGGAAGAGGCCGCGCGGCGTGTGCATGTACTTGTTCGACACGACGCGGGAGACCGTGGACTCGTGCATCTGGATGTCGTCGGCCACGTCGCGAAGGACGAGCGGGCGGAGGAAGTCGATGCCTTTCTCCAGGAACTCGCGCTGATGCTTGACGATGGACTCGGCCACTTTGTAGATCGTGCGCTGCCGCTGATCGAGGGATTTGATGAGCCAGACCGCGGAGCGGATCTTGTCCTTGATGTAGTTGACGGTCTCGCCGTCGGACTTGGAGTCCATCGAGTTGAGCATCGACCGGTAGCCGCTGTTGATGCGCAGCTTGGGCATCCCGTCCTCGTTGAGGACGATCACGTACTCGTCGCTGACCTTGTGCACGTACACGTCGGGCTCGACGTAGATCGCTCGCTCATTGGAGTATTTCCTCCCCGGCTTGGGATCGAGATGCTTGATCAGCTCGACGATGCCCTCCAGCGTCTTCATGTCGATGCCGAGGGTCTTGGCCAGCGCGACGAACTTGCGCTGCATGAACTCTTCCCAGTGGTCGCGGATGATGACCTCGACCAGCGGAGCGTCGATCTCCAAAAATCGCAGTTGCAGCAGCAGGCATTCGCGCAGATCGCGCGCGCCGACGCCGATGGGATCGAGCGACTGCACGGCACTCACCGCCGCCTCGACTTCCTCGGTGGCGTAGCCGCCGGATGCCGCGATCTCGTCGTTGCTGGCGCGGAGATAGCCGTCCTCGTCGATGTTGCCGATGATGAACTGCGCGATCTCCTTGGTGCGGGGCGAGGCGTCGGACATCGACAGCTGCCAGGCCAGGTGATCGGCGAGATTGGGGGGGCGCGTGAGCGTGTTCTCGATGGGGAACTCTTCGTGCTCCTCGCCCATCCCGCGGGGGTTGTAGCCGTACTCGATGTAGTCCTGAAAATACGCGTCGTAATCGATCTCGTCGAAGGAGTCTTTCTCTTCCTTCTTGGCCTCGACGGCGGGCGGCTCGGCGGCCTGCTCGTTCTCGCTTTTCGTCTCCTCGGCCTGCGTCTCCTCGGACTTCACCTCTTCGGCGGATTCTTCGAGGAGCGGGTTCTCGAGCAGCTCCTGGTTGAGGACTTCCTGAAGCTCGAGCTTCGAGAGCTGCAGCAGCTTGATCGCCTGCTGCAGCGAGGGCGTCATGATCAGCTTCTGGCTGAGTTTTAAATGAAGCTTCTGTTCAAGTGCCATGGGCGACTGCGGGTGCCTTCCTCGTCAGTTTAGATTGAATGTCTCGCCGAGATAAATCCGCCGGACTTCGGCGTCCGCGGAGAGGCTTTCCGGCACGCCCTGCCGGAAGATCTCGCCCTCTTTGATGATGTAGGCCCTGTCGGTGATCTTCAATGTTTCCCGCACGTTGTGATCGGTAATGAGGATCCCGATCCCGCGGGCCCTCAGTTGCGAAACGATTCGTTGGATTTCGAAGACTGCGATTGGATCGATTCCTGCAAACGGCTCATCTAGCAAGATGAATGCCGGATTGATCGCGAGGCTTCGCGCGATCTCCACTCTGCGCCGTTCACCCCCCGACAACGTGAAGGCTTTGCTGCGCGCGATGTGCGTGACGCCGAACTCTTCGAGCAGCAGCTTCGTGCGGCGCTGGCGCTCTGCGAGCGGGAGGTTCATGGTCTCGAAAACGGAGAGCAGGTTCTCCTCGACGGTGAGCTTGCGAAAGACGGACGGCTCCTGCGGGAGATAGGAGATGCCGCGCTGGGCGCGGAGATACATGGGGAGCTCGGTGATGTCGTCGTCGCCGAGGGAGACGGAGCCTCCGTCGGGGCGGACCAGACCGACGATCATGTAGAAGGTGGTGGTCTTGCCGGCGCCGTTGGGGCCGAGCAGTCCGACGATCTCGCCCTGCCGGATGTCGACCGATACGTCGCGCACGACCTTGCGTCCCTTGTAAACCTTCTCGAGGTGCGTTGCCGTAAGTGTGAGCTTGACGTCGTCGGGCATGGGCGCGGGCGGGAGATTATCACCGTCCCAAACGCGCGGTGCCGGGGAGTCGTGACAGAGCGAAGTCGAAGGTGGCGAGAGGGAGATGGCCGGCCTGGCGGGCGGTGGCCAGGATGAGGCAGTCGGAGAAACTGACCGCAGGACGATCGCGATATAGGTTGAGCGCCTCGGCGACGACGCGCGATTCCTGAATCACGAAATGCTCGTGCTCGAGCAGCATGTCCACGGCGCCGACCGTCGCCGCGTGGTCGCGTTGCTTCCGCACTACCCAGATCGTTTCGATGAGGACGAGGTGCGAGATCCATGCGCCGCCGGCAACGAAAGCATCGGCGATTTCGGCCTGCACCGGATCGTCGCGCAGCAATACGCGCACGACGACATTCGTGTCAACCGCGTTCATAGTCCTCGAGGACCGCGTCCTCGATTTCTTTCTTCAGCTCTGCATCCGTGCGATACGGCGGCGGCCCGTCGGGGAAAAGCATGCGGTGAATATCGAGCGATGAGTACTTGCCCTTCCGCGGCTCCCCCACGGGCTCCGCCCGCGGCGCGTCTATGCGTTCCCGCAACTGCGCCTTCTCCTCCGGCGTGAGCTTTTCGATCTCCTCTGCGAGCGCCTCGACCCGTGTCATGACACAAAAGAATACCTCGGCATCCGCGCTACCATTCCTCCCATGCCCGACTGGTCCTGGCGCACCTTTCTGCGGCCGCTCGTGTTTCTGCGCGGCGACGAGGCCGGGCGGCGGGGGGTGGTGCGCGCGTTGCGGTTCGTCTCGCGCGTGCCGGGCGG
>DATLBM010000099.1:0-12160 GCA_035526885.1 Thermoanaerobaculia bacterium
CGCGTGTCGAAGCAGTTCGGCATGATGAACGGCCTGACCGTGGAGCCGGCGATCGACGTCTTCAATCTCTTCAACAGCAAGAACCTGCGCCGCCCCGAAGTGACGAACCTCGTCTTCAACTTCGACGGAACGGTGCAGAGCGGCGTGGGCGATCCGCGCCAGGTGCAGCTGGCGGTGCGGGTGCTCTGGTAGCGCCGCTGCGCGGCGCGTTGGCGGTTGGCGGTTGTCTGCGGCTCCTCGCGAGGGGACCGCAGACAACCGTTTATCGCGCCGTGTCATCCCGAGCGTAGTCGAGGGACCCCCTGCTGAAACTCCGAGCCCGCTCCGTAGGCAGGGGATCCTTCGACCGTCCTCCCGCTGCGCTCCGGCGGCTCAGGATGACACTTTGGCCTCTACTTCAACACTTCCACTTCCAGCGTGCCCGTGATCTCGCCGCCTTCGCCGCGGATGGTGATCTTGCGCTTGTCGGTCGTGCCGTCGTTGACGGCTTCGGCTTCCACCATGCGGCGGCCGGCGCCGGGCTGACCCGGCTCGCGCAGGCGCGGGAGGGCGGTGGCGGGGTCGCCGCCGTCGTGGTTGCGCAGGATCATCACGCGCTCCTGCTCGCCGGGGCCGTCCGCGTCTTCATCGGAAGACTTCGTCAGCTCCACGCCCGACTCCGTGATCTTCACCTGCAGGCCGGCCGCGTGCGAGGACTCCATCAGGACGATGTGTGCGGGGACGTTCTCGCCCGTGACGTTGAGCCGCACGGCGGGATCGATGGCGCCGTCGGCGACGGTGATCTTCACGCCGGTCGCGGTGGTGACGGCGCTGAGGACGTCGTTGACAGACGAGGAGCGCAGATTGGGCGAGATCGTTTTCTCCAGCGTCTGCAGCGTGGCATTCGCTTCCGGCGAGAGCTGCACCTTCTGGCGCATGCGCATCACCGGCTCGTGTGCCTGAGCATCGGTGAGCGTGACCAGGCCGACGGCGACGACCATCGCCGCGAAGACGATCGAATAGCGGGGCTGTTTGAACTTGGCAATCATGAGGATTCTCCTTTTCAGTTGTGAGGGTGTGGCGGTCATGCCGACGAGCGCGGGGACGAGTTGCGTCTGGCGCAAACGGTCCACGATCTCCAGCACCGTCCCGCCGTACGCGTGGCGCTCTTCCGCGCGCAAGGCCGAGAGCGCGAGCGCATCGCAGGCGAGCTCGCGCTCTTCGGCCAGGCGCGCCAGCGCGAGGCGGACCAGCGGGTTGAACCAGTGCAGCGCGGCGGCCGCGGTGGCGATCCAGTTGACGAGAACATCGGAACGGCGGAGGTGCGCCAGCTCGTGCAGCACCGCATAGCGAAGCTGCTGGCGCGTGAATGTGTCGAGGAAACCTTCGGGAAGCAGAAGCGCGGGACGCAGCCAGCCGTGCAGCGACGGCGCGGCCACGGCCCCGGTGACGAAGACGGGCACGCGACGGCGAATGCGCAGCATTTCGCGGCATTCGTCGAGCAGCTCGCCCAGGTCCACCGAAACTGCATCGCGCAAACGGCGCCGGAAGCGCGTCGTCTGCACGATCGCGCGCACGATCACGAACGCAACACCGACGGACCACATCAGAAGAATGAGTGGGATCCACGAGCGTTGCGCCGGGCGCGGCGCATCGACGCGCAGAACCGGCGGCGGATTCGGCGAGCGCATTCGCGTCTCCGTGATCGTCATCTCCGAGGCGGGCGCGGCGCCGCCGCGGGGACGAGATTGAAGACGCTGAACGAGGTCGCCGGCGCCACCGGCGCGACCAGACGCAACACGGCCACGAGCAGGAGCGCGCACAGCCATCGCGACGGGATGCGGTTGCGCGCCACGCGGTGCACCACGAGCGCGAACGCAACCAGCAGCGAGCCCTTCCACGTCGCCGCGAACAGCCAGGATCCGAGGGCGGCGGCGGTCATGACTTCGCCTCCGCCTTCTCGTCCGCCTTCTTATCAAGGATGCGCCGCAGCTCGTCGATCTCCTCCTGCGTCATCCGCGAAGACCGCACGAAGTGCACGAGCGCGGGCGTCGTCTCACCGCCGAACACGCGGTCGATGAACGACGCCGACTCGTCGCGCACGTAGCGCTGCCGCGGGATGGCCGGCGAGTAGACGTAGCGATTCCCTTCCTCCCGGTAGCGCAACACGTTCTTGCGCGCCAGGCGGCCGAGGAGCGTCTTGACGGTTTTCGGGTGCCGGCTCAGCGCTTCCGCCACTTCCAGTGCCGTGCAGGGCGATTGCTCCCAGAGCACGTTCATCACTTCCCACTCGGCATCGGTGATCGGCGGTGTGCGCGTCACTTCGGGCCTCCTTCTGACTACGTTTGTAATCAGTATGGATTACGTTTGTAGTCAGCGCAAGTTCCGGCCTTTCCTGTCACGGAACGGTGACCGTGATTTATGCTTCCGCGCCTATGAAGCGCGCCTCCGCTCTCCTCCTCCTCGTCCTCTCTCCGCTCCTGCAAGCCGCCGGCGTTCGCCTCGGCAACGACGTCGCGCCCGTGACCGAGTCCGTGCGTCTCGACCTCGACCCGCGCATGGACACGTTCCAGGGCTCGGTCGACATCGCGCTCGACGTGAAGAAGCCCACGCGCACGTTCCGCTTCCACGCGCAGGACCTCAGCATCACGTCGCTGCGGTTGAGCCAGGGCGCGCGCCCGATCGATGCCGCGTATGCGTCGGGCGACGCCAACACCGTCAACGTCACCGCGGGCGAGCTGTTGAAGCCGGGGCGTTACGCGCTGAGCGTCGACTTCACCAATCGCTACAACCGGCAGGCCGTCGGTCTGTACAAGATGGTGACCAAGGACAAGGAGCCGTATCTCTTCACGCAGTTCGAGGCCATCGACGCGCGCCGCGCGTATCCGGTGTGGGACGAGCCGCAGTTCAAGATTCCCTTCCAGCTCACGGTGACGATTCCCGCGCAGTACGACGCGGTCTCGAACACGCCCGTGCGCGAGGAGAAGACCAGCGGCGACACGAAGACGGTCGCCTTCGCGAAGACGAAACCGCTGCCGTCGTATCTCGTCGCGTTCGCCGTCGGACGCTTCGACTACACGCCCATCGAAGGTCTGAGCGTGCCGGGCCGCATCGTGTCGCCGAAAGGGCAGGGCCGCCTGGCCGGTCAGGCCGCGGAGATCACGCCGCCCGTGCTGGCCGCGCTGGAGAAGTATTTCGGCGGCAAGTATCCGTTCGAGAAGATCGATCTCATCGCCGTGCCCGAGTACTGGGCGGGCGCGATGGAGAACCCCGGCGCCATCACGTATCGCGACACGGTCCTGCTTCTCGACCCCGCCACGACCACGCCCGGACAACGCCAGAACCTGGTGCGCATCACGGCGCACGAGCTCTCGCACATGTGGTTCGGCGACCTCGTGACGATGGAGTGGTGGAACGACCTCTGGCTCAACGAGTCGTTCGCGGACTGGATGGGCGACAAGATCACGAACGAGGTCTATCCCGAGTTCGAGCACGCGGTGAGCGAGCTGGGCGGCGTGCAGCAGATCATGAGCAGCGACGCGCGCGCCACGGCCGAGGCCATTCGCCGCAAGGAGGCCACTCCCGAGGAGTCGATGCGCGCGGTGGGACTGGCGTACAACAAGGGCAAGGCCGTGCTGTCGATGTTCGAGCAGTGGATCGGCCCGGAGAAGTTCCGCGAAGGCGTGCTCGCGCATCTCAAGGCGCACGCGTGGGGCAACGCCAACGCGCCGGAGTTCTTCTCGATGCTCGCCAGGCACGCGCCGGCAGGGACGTCCGAGGCGATGGAGACCTTCATCGAGCAGCCGGGCATTCCGCTGGTGACGGTGGAGCGCACGGGACCGAACACGCTGCGACTCACGCAACAGCGCTTCGGCGCGAAGGACAAGACGGCGTGGACGATTCCCGTCACGCTGCGCTACGACGGCGGCACCAAGCAGGTACTGCTCGACGCGCAGTCGAAGACGGTTGCGCTGGACGGCCATCCGCAGTGGATCTATCCGCACGCGAACGCCGCGGGCTACTACCGCTGGCAGACGTCGGATGACGAGCTGGCCGCGATGGCCAAACGCGCCACTTCCGTTCTGGAGCCGCGCGAGCGTCTGGCGTTCATCGGCAATCTGGCCGCGCTCTTCCGCGCGGGCACGCTGCACGGCGACACGTATCTGCATCTGCTCGAGAACTTCGCCTCCGACACCGATCCGCACGTCGCCGACTCGCTCCTCGGCGCGATCGCATCGGTGCGTGTGACGTTCGACACCGCCGAGAACCGCCCCCGCTTCGCCGCCTACCTCAAACGCATCCTCGGCCCCATGCTCGATCGCATCGGACTCACGCCGCGGCCCGGCGAGTCGCCCGCCACCGCCGGGCTGCGTCCCGACATCGTGACCTGGCTCGCCGAGTACGGGCACGACGAGCGCGTGTGGGCGTTCGTGCGCGAGCAGTTGCCGAAGTATCTGCAGGATCCGAAGTCGGTGCCGCCGTCGCTGGCGTCGACGATCGTGTCGTTGTCCGCGATGAACGGAGACGCGGCTCTGTTCGACGAGTACCGCAAACGCTACGAGAACGCGTCCACGCCGGCGGAGCGCGCGCGTTTCCTCAACGGCATGCGCAATTTCAACGACCCGGCCGTCAAGGCCAAGGTGCGCGAATACGCGCTCACCGGTCCGGTGCGGCCCACGGAGCTCTTCACGCTGATCGGCGACACGGACGACGAGGCCGATCGCGACGACCTCTATCAATGGATCACCGCACACTACGACGAGCTGACCAGGAAGCTCCCGCCGACCTTCGGCAGCGGCATGACGTTCATCGCCACGGGCTGCACGCCGGAGCGCGTGGAGCGCGCGAAGAAGTTTTTCGACGAGAAGAAAGTGCAGGGCACGGAGCGCGCGATGGCGCGCACCGCCGAGGCCGTGAACGAGTGCGCGAACCTGCGGGCGCGCGAGATCGAGGCGGTGACGCGCTATCTCGCCGGACAGTGATCGATGCCCGGCGAGGTGGTGAAGATCTGGCTGAAGCGATTCAAACGCGGCCCCATGGACCCGGTGCTCTTCGCGGAAGCAGTGCCGGGCCGCGGGCTCGCGGGCAACGCGAATCAGGGCGGCAGGCGGCAGGTCACGATCCTCGATGAGGATCGATGGCGCGAGGCATGCGCGGAGCTGGGCGCGGACGTCGATCCGTCCGCGCGCCGCGCGAACGTGATGCTGCGCGGCATCGACCTCGAGAACATGCGCGGCCGGACGTTGCGCATCGGCCCGATGCTGGTGCGCATCTACAACGAGACGCGCCCGTGCGAGCGGATGGATGAGGCGTGCCAGGGACTGCGCAAGGCGCTCTCGCCGCGCTGGCGCGCCGGCGCCTACGGAGAGATTCTCGAAGGCGGCGTGGTGCGCGTCGGGGACTCTGCGGCGTGGGAAGTCACGTCGTCGTGATGCGCCGGTAGCGCGCGTTGACCAGCGCGTACACGCCGTACGCGGCCAGTCCCAGTCCCACGAATCCAAGCAGCAGCGGCGGCATCGACGCCAGCGCGCCCGAAGTTCCGTGCGCCGCGTTCGGATTGTGTTTCAGCCCCGCCATGACGAGCGACCCGCCGATGACGAACATCACCACGCCCCGCGCGCCGATGCCGAAGCGCGAGATCGCTACGACTTTGCCGAGCACGCGATCGTCGATCTGTCCGAGGGAGAGACGCTTGCTGAGCTTTGCGTCCCAGGCGGCGTAGAGCTGGTACGCGCCGTAGCCGACGATGCCCAGGCCTGCGGCGATCACCAGCCAGCGTCCGAACGGCTTGTCCATGATCGCCGCGGTCCAGTGCTTCGCTTTCTGTTCGCTGCCGGCGTTGGAGCGGCCGGTCATCATGATGCGGATCACGCTGACGCAGATCGCGGAGTAACCGGCGCCGCGCGCGATGCTGCCCAGCCGGATGGCCCAGCCTTTGGCGTCGCTGCCGCGATGTTCGTTGTCGGTGAAGGCGCTGATGAATCGCCAGAGCACGTAGCCGGCAAGGCCCAGCGCGATGATTCCCAGGGCCACGCGTCCGAATGGCTGCTGTTCGATGAAGTAGAAGGCGGTCTTCTGATCGCCGGTCGTGCCGCCTTTGCCGAAACCCGCGGCGGCGGCGAAGCCTCCGACGATGAAGTAGACGATGCCGATGGCCGCGTATCCCAGCCTGGCCAGACGCTCGATCATGGGACCGTGCGAGGACACGAAGCGTGCCACCTGGTTGGCGGTTGACGGTTGGCGGTTGGCGGTTTCGCGATTGCACGCGCGGCGCGTGCCGCCGGCCAACCGCGAACCGCCGACCGCGAACCGCCAACCGCGAACCGCGAACCGCGAACCGCGAGCCGCGAGCCGCCAACCGCCAACCGCCAACCGCCAACCATTGTCAACTCAACAATTGCCCGTTTTTCGGCCCAAAATCGCGAAAAAACGATTGCGTGCGCGCGCGTTCGCGACTACATTGCGACCGCTCGTCCGCAAGGACACTACGCCGAAAAGGAGAACACCCACCACATGGCAGCAGGTCCGATGACCAAGTCGCAGTTGATCAATCACATCGCCGAAGAAGCCGAGGTTCCGCGCAAGACCGCGCAGCGCATGCTCGAGGTTCTGGGCGCCGCCGCGTACAAGGAAGCCAAGAAGGGCTTCACCCTTCCGGGGCTCGGAAAGCTCGTGCTCGTGAACCGCAAGGCGCGCACCGGCCGCAATCCCGCCACCGGCGAGGCGATCAAGATCCCGGCCAAGAAGGTGCTCAAGTTCCGCATCGCCAAAGCCGCCAAGGACGCGATCCTCGGCGCCAAGAAGTAACGAGAGCCCCCTCACTTCGACCCTCTCCCCGCACGGGGAGAGGGCACAGACATCGGAGGCAACCCTTGCCGCATCGCTATCCGCAGGAGGCCGCACTTCGCGACGGCCGCCGCGTGCTCCTCCGTCCCTTCGCCGAAAAAGACGTCGATGCGCTGTACGACTTCTTCCACCGCATGCCCGTCCAGTACCGGCGCTTCGCGTGGGACAACGTCGACAACCGCTCCATGATCGAAGCGTGGGGCCGCGAGACGGACTACTCGAAGGTCTTTCCGCTGCTCGCCCTCGACGGCCAGCGCGTCGTGGCCGATGCCACGCTGCACATGCGCCGCGGCGGCCCGCTGCGCCTGGTCGGGCGCATCAAGTGGATGATCGATCCGGAGTGGCGCGGCGTGGGAATGGGAACGCTGCTGGTGAAGGAGCTGGTCAACATCGCGCGCGAGCGCGGCATGCGCCACGCCAGCTGCATGCTGATCAGCGACCTCGAAGCGGACGCCGTGAAAACGCTGGAAGGCCTCGGCTTCACCTCGTACGTCGAGCGCGGCTACGGCACGGATCCGGACGGCAATCAGCACGACATGACGAAGCTGGTGTTGAAGCTGTAATCAACGCGCCCTTCCGTACTGCACCGGCCAGCGCACCTCCACGCCCAGCTCCTTCGCCCAATGCAGCGGCGCGTACGGATCGCGCAGCAGCTCGCGCGCGAGCAGCACGGCGTCCGCGCTTCCCTCGCTGACGATCGACTCCGCCTGCCGCGCCTCGGTGATCAATCCCACCGCGCCCGTGGCGACGTTCGCCTCGTGGCGGATCGCACGCGCGAACGGCACCTGGTAGCCGGGGCCCAGCGCGATCTTCGCGTGCGCCACCGCGCCGCCGCTCGAGCAGTCGATGAGATCGACGCCCAGCGCCCGCAATCGCTTCGCCAGCTCGACGGACTGCACGACGTCCCACCCGCCCTCCGCCCAATCCGTCGCGGAGATGCGCACGAACAACGGCAACTCGTCCGGCCACGCCGCGCGCACGCGCTCGGCCACGCGCAGCGTGACGCGCATGCGGTTCTCCAGCGAGCCGCCGTACTCGTCGTCGCGCGCGTTGCTGAGCGGCGAGAGGAACTCGTGCAGCAGATAGCCGTGCGCGGCGTGAATCTCCAGCACGCGAAATCCGGCGCGCAACGCCAGCCGGGCCGCGTTCGCGAACTGCTCGATCACCTCGTCGATTTCGGCGGCGGTGAGCGCGTGCGGAACCGGATCGCCCTCGTGAAACGGAACCGCGCTCGGCGCGAGCGGCGTCCAGTGCGGCACCGCGCGTCCGCCGTTCCACGGCTTGTCCGTCGACGCCTTCCGACCGGCGTGCGCGATCTGAATCCCGGCGATCGAGCCCTGCGCGTGAATGAACTCGACGATCGGGCGGAACGCATCCGCGTGCGCCTCCGACCAGATCCCGCTGTCCCACGACGTGATCCGTCCCTCCGGCGACACGCCGCTGGCCTCGACGATCACCAGTCCCGCGCCTCCCACGGCGCGGCTGCCAAGGTGCACGAGATGCCAGTCATTGGGCAGGCCGTCATCGCTCGAGTACTGGCACATCGGCGAAACCCAGATGCGATTCGGAAAGGTGATGGAGCGAAGGACGAGCGCGTCGAACAGCATGCGTTGCGAGCGTATCGCATCCCTGGAACGCTTCGCGGGGGAACGACCGGGGGCCTCCGGTGGCCGGGGCTGCGAGCCCCGGACCCCGGGTGCAGGCCTAGCCTCCGCGACACGCTCGTGCGAGATCAGGAAGACGTGTCGCGGAGGCTAGGCCTGTCAGCGGGGTCTGGGGCCCGCGGCCCCAGCCGCCGGAGGCCCCTCGTCGTCCCCGGCGAAGCGTTCAGCGAGTGCGAATCGCCCGCAGCGCAGCCGTGCGAGCCTCGGCTTCGCGCGACTCCGCGTCGCGTCCCAGCGTGCGGTAGATCCACACCAGTTGCAGCGGCGAGCGGAAGTCGCCCGGCTCCAGCTCCGCGGCGCGCTCGAACATCTCCGCCGCCTCCGCCAGCTTGCCTTCGCGCACGCGCAGGTGGCCCATGCGGTAGTACGCGGGCGACGATCGCGGATTGATCGACATCGCCAGCTGCAGCTCTTTCGCCGCATCCTCGTAGCGCTCCTCGGCGATGAGCACGTGGCCGCGGCTGATGTGCGTCTCCGCGAGCTCCGGCGCGAGATCGACCGCGCGTTTCGCCGCGCCTTCCGCTCGCGAAAGCAGCTCGCGATCCTCACGGATCGTGTAGAGCTCCGAGAGCGCATCCGCCAGTCCCGCGTGCGCCGGCGCGTAGTCGGGATCGAAGTCGAGCGCCAGTTCGAACATCCCCACCGCCGCGTCGAAGCTCTCCGGCGTTCCCTCGGCCAGGTGCTGCCGGCCGCGCAGATGAAACTCGTACGCGTCGATGCGCACGGGCGTCGAGCGCAGTGCGTTGCTGTCGACCATGACGCCGAGGAGCACGCGCGCGGTCTTGTCGGCGATCTCTTCCTGCAGCGCGAAGATGTCGCCCACTTCGCGATCGTATTTCTCGCTCCAGAGGTGATGCCCTTTGCGCGTGTCGACGAGGTGCACGGTGATGCGCAGGCGCTCGTCGGATTTGCGCACGCTGCCGCGGAGGACGTGGCGCACGCCGAGCTTCTGGCCGAGGAGGCGGACGTCGTCGTCTTCGCGAAAGTCGAAGGCGGTGGCGCGCGACACCACGCGCACCTCGCGCAAACGCGTCAGCGTGTTGATCAGCTCCTCGGCGATGCCTTCGCAGAAATGGCGCTGATCGCGCGCGGGACTGAGATCCGTGAAGGGCAGCACCGCCAGCGACTTGTCGTCCGCGGGCAACGCCGCCAACGCCTCCGGAGTGGGCGCGGTTGCGGGCTTCTCGTTCGCATCGACCTGGCCCACGAAGCGGAAGCCGCGGCCGTAGATCGTGCGGATCCAGCGCGGATCGGTGGGCGAGTCGCTGAGCGCGCGGCGCGCGTCGCGAATGGCGGTGGTGAGCGCGGAGTCGGAGACGTGCACGTCGGCCCAGAGCGTGTCCAGCAATTCTTCTTTCGGCACGACGCGATCGCGGCGCTCGATGAGGTAGTTCAGCACTTCGAGCACGCGCGGCTCGGCCTTCACGGTGTCGCGGCCGCGGCGTAACTCATAGCGGTCTAAATCGAGCTCGAACTCACCAAAACGAAACATATTTATGGAAGGCCCTGCACTTTCCCCACATTTTCTCCCGGTTCGTGCGGGGGCATGACTCTACTTTGATGTAACCGTTTACATCGGGCTGCATCCAATGCGCTCGTAATGCTCTCGAACGGAGGACCGATGTCGATCATGAATCTCGAGCCCATGACCAGCGCGGATGTTTACGCGAGCCGGATCGGCCGCACGCTCAACAGCGGTTTCACCGCGCTGCTGATCAGCATCGGCCATCGCACGCGGCTGTTCGACACGATGGCCGTCCTCCCTCCTTCGACGAGCAACGACATCGCCGTGGCCGCGGGACTCACCGAGCGCTACGTGCGCGAATGGCTCGCGGCCATGACTGCCGCGCGTATCGTGCACTACGACGTGCGTACGGGCACGTATTTTCTTCCGATCGAGTACGCCGCGGTGCTGACGCGCGGCGCCGGCAGCGCGAACCTCGCGCCGGCCACGGAGCTGCTCTCGCTGCTCGCCGGCATCGAGGACATGGTCGTGGCGGGCTTCCACAGCGGCGGCGGCGTGATGCCCGAAGCGTACGACCGCGTGCATGCGCTGATGGCTTCGGAGAAGCGGCTGGTCATCGACGAGGACTACGTCCGCGCGATGCTGGAGCTGGTGCCGGGACTGGAGCAGAAGCTCACGCACGGCGCCTGCGTGCTCGACGCGGGCTGCGGCGACGGCGCGGTGCTGATGGTGATGGCGCGCATGTTTCCGCGATCGGCGTTCCGCGGCTACGACATCTCGCAGCGATCGATCGACGATGCGAACGAGCGTCTCGAGGAGACCACGCTGCGCAACGTGGAGTTCGCGGTCGGAGACGTGGCCAGCCTCGACGAGCCGCGCTCGTACGATCTCGTGCTGGCGCTGGAGTCGATTCACGAACAGGCTTTTCCGCGGCTGGCGCTGCGCAACATCGCCAACTCGCTCAAGCGCGAAGGCGTGTTCCTCATGCAGGAAGTGGCGGCGTCGAGCCATCTCGCGCGCAACGCCGAGAATCCCTACGCCCCGATGCTCTACGCGCTCTCGCTGCTGCACGCGGTGCCGGTGGCCATGGCGCAGGACGGCGAGGCGCTGGGAAGAATGTGGGGCTCGGAGCGCGCCGCGCAGATGCTGCGCGAGGCGGGGTTCATGAGGATGGCCTTTCACTCGCTGCCGTCGGATCCGCTGCGGGTGTTTTGCGCGGCCACGCGCTGATCTTCCGCACCATCGCCAACAGCAGCGACGCCTCGCGCGTCGTCAATGCAGCGCGCCCGACGATGGCCTGCAGCTCCGCGCACATCCGCTCCGGCGACTTGTCGCCGAAGTAGCCGACCTGGTCGAGGAGCGCGCGCGCCGTTTTGGTCAACTCGTTGACCAGTTGATGCGCGGCCGGCTCGCGCGGCGCGGGCGCGGGACGCAGCCCGCGTCCCAGCTCGTAGCAGAAGATGCCCACCGACATGGCCAGGTTCATGGTCGGGAACTCCGGCCAGGTCGGAATCGAGGCCGTGCGCCGGCAGAGCATCACCTCGCGTCCGGTCAGTCCCGACTTCTCGCGGCCGAACACGATGGCGATGCGATGCCCGTCGCCCAGTTGCTCGTTCGCGAGACGCGCCACGTCGGCGGGATGGAGGTGATCGTAGACCTGCCGTGCGCGTACCGCCGTCGTGGCCACGGTGAGATGGCAATCGGCCAGCGCCTCTTCCAGCGTGTCCACGCGCGTGGCGTTTTCCACGACGTCGAGCGCGCCCACCGCCCACCACGCCGACACGTCGTCGACGCGCTCCTTCTTCCCGCCCACGATCCAGAGGTCGGTGAAGCCGAAGTTCTTCATCGCGCGCGCGGCCGCGCCGACGTTGCCCGCCTCGAGAGGCTCGACCAGGACGACGCGCACGTACATGCGCGGAAACTAGCACAGGCCTGCGGGACTCCGGCGGACGTGTCATCCCGAGCCGCGAAGACGGTCGATGGACCTTCCAGCGTGCCCCGCAGCGTGGAAGGTCCATCGACTCCGCTGACGCTTCGCTCAGGATGACACGCGCCGCGCTCCGCAAGTGTCATCCCGAGCCGCGAAGACGGTCGAGGGACCTTCCGCCGTGCCACGGAGCGAAGGGGAAGGTCCTTCGACTTCGCTGCGCTTCGCTCAGGATGACACGCGCCGCGCTCCGCAGGTGTCATCCCGAGCCGCGAAGAC
>DATLBM010000100.1:0-5678 GCA_035526885.1 Thermoanaerobaculia bacterium
GTGGGCGGTGATGATCTTCGCCCTGGCCTCGGGCATCGACTACTTCGCGAAGTTCGCGCGGGCCATCCTCGTCGATCACAAGAGCAGACGATAGACGTCGTTCTTGCGCAGGCCGAACTTCTCCGCGACCGCTTTCACGGCGTCGTTGCGACGCATGCCGCTGTCGCGCAATCGCTCGAACTCCTGTTTGATCTCGTCGGGCGACGCTTCCTCGTCCTGGCGCGCCGGCGCGGCGAAGACGAGCGTGATCTCGCCATGCACGCGGTCGCGCCGGCGCAGTTGGTCAAGCACTTGACCAATCGTGCCGCTCAGCAGTTCCTCGTGCATCTTGGTCATCTCGCGCGCGACGGTGACTTCCGTGTCGCCGAGGACTGCCAGCGCGTCTTCGAGTGACGCCACGACGCGCTCGGGCGACTCGTACACGACGGTCGTGTGCTGCAGCTCGGCGGCGCGGCGATAGAAATCGAGACGCTCGCTCTGCCGGTGCGGCGCGAAGCCGAGGAAGGTGAAGGGGAGCGGAGGGATGCCACTCGCGGCCAACGCCAGCACGCCCGCGAACGGACCGGGCACGGGCTCGACGACGATTCCCCGCTCACGCGCCAGCCGCACGATGCGATAGCCGGGATCACTCACCACCGGCATGCCCGCATCACTGACCAGCGCCAGCGTTTCTCCGGCCTCGATGCGCGCGATGAGCGACTCCGCCTTCGCGTCCTCGTTGTGCTCGTGATAGCTGTCGGTGGGGCGGTCGATGCCGAAGTGCGTGAGCAGCTTGCGCGTGTGCCGCGTGTCCTCGCAGAGGATGAGATCCGCGGACTTCAGCGCGGCAATCGCGCGCGGCGACATGTCCTGGAGATTGCCAAGGGGCGTGCCGACGAGGAGGAGCCTGGCCACGGCGGCGATGCTAGCTCAAGGCGTGAGCAGCGTGACCTGCTGCGTTTCGTTGTTCGTCACGGAGACGTACGCCCAGTACGGCGCGTCCGGCGCATCGACGGGCTCGATCCGGATCTGCACGCGCTCGTGGCCGGGGAACGCGGGGATTGCGAGCGACGCCAGCGTGACACTCCACGGGCCGCCCTGCTTGACCGGGTCGCCGGTGTCTTCGGTCTGCACCTCGTACGCCGCGATCTCCGATGCGGGAACGGGATCGATGGGCGGAGTCAGCCAGGGACCGGTCTCCAGCAAGGGCTGGGTGAGCACGCGCACGCGGAACACGCGGCGCACGCCGTCCGGGCCGAACACGCGCACGGTCGAGCGGAAGCCACTGCCGGTTGGAACGTCCGGCAGGGTGGTCGTGCCGCGGCGGAAGTCGTGCTCGCGCACGGTGGGAACGCGCGTGCCGAAGTTCGTGCCCAGACGCGCGTCGTCGTAGAAACGGGTCTGGACCACGAGGTCCTTGACGGCGATCTTCGGCAGCCGCACGCGCAACGGGCCGCCATCGGTGTACACGTGCACGTTGGCCGTCGTCTGGGGCGGCACGACGAACCAGTCAGGCGGCGGCGGGGAGATGAGCGTGTACTCGAACATCGGCACCTCGAGCATCACCGAGTACGGCGAGTCGTTGCGCAGGAGCATCTCCACGCGCCAACGCGAGCCGTTCGCGCCCGGCAGCGGGTTGCCGGGCGTGTGCGGCAGGAGGATGGTCTCGTAGTCGGCGTCGGCCACGAAGGTCACCGCGTTCGGCACCGTGATGGTGCGATCCGGCAGGCGCAGCACGACGTCGGCGGGCCCGGGCGGAAAATCGTTCGCGAACCATGCGCCCACGGTCGACTCGGAGAGAAAGACATTGTCGGGAGCAATGGCCTGCCCGCCGACGGTGAGCGTCCCGCCGCAGAAATCGATGCGACACTGCGGAAGCTTCGCGTTCTGGAAGTAAATCGCGAACCCGAACCTGCGCAGGCTCCCCTCGGCTTTGACGAGGTTCGGCTGGACGTACTTCACGGTGGGCGTCTGCGCGGCGGCGGTGCCGGACAGGAGAAGCGTCAGCAGGAACGTGCGCATGGACGCAGTGTAAGTTATTTGCGGCAAGAACGACCGGCCCGCCTTCAGAGGACATCCGGCGGCGGCTGCCCGAGGTGGCGAAGCGCGGCTTCGGCCTCGCGTGCGCGGAGGAGGTAGTGCTGCTCGCGCGCGAGCCGGTGCGCATGTCGCAGATACGCGGCTCCGAGCTCGGGTTTTCCTGCTTTCACGGTCGCGAGGCCGAGGACGACCAGGCCGTGCGTGCGGCGCAGGCCGAGGGAGAGCTCGTTGGCAATCATCAGTGATGCAGTGGCACGGGCGCGCGCGGTCTGCCAGTCGCCGAGGCTGAGCGCGAGGCGCGACATTTCGCAGAGAACCTCGCACTCCAGACGGCGGATGCCGTGCGTTCGCGCGATGTGCAGCGCCGCGTCGAATTCATGCTGTGCCTCGACGTGCTTCTTCTGCATCGTGGCCAGATGCCCGTGCATTGATCGCGCGTAGCCGATCAGGTCCGCGTACTCTCCGTCCTCGGCCGCGGAGCGGCTGGCGCGCACCAATGCCCAGGCGAGTTTCGGCTCGCCGTGCGCCATCTTGAGTGCCGCACGATGACGTTGAAAGATGCTCAGCGCGCGCATGTTCCGCTGCTTTTGCGCGAGAAGCCCCAGCGCGTCGCCGTAAAGCTTGTCCGCCAGCGTGTCATCGGCGCGGAGATGCTGAATGAGGCCGCGATATCCGGTCACGCGCGCGGCGTAGTCGTCGTCCTTGTAGCTCTTGTTCGCGCGGTCGCACAGCGTCAGGTATTCGCTGGCGGTGGGCAGCTTGCCCATTTCCAGGTAGACGCCGGCCATGTGCAGTCGCGACTGGACGATGTACTGTCCGCCTTCCTCCTCACTGTCGGTGACGCGGTTGATCTCGTAGCTCAGCTCCCACACCGCGTACGTGTCGGCGATGTTGCCTTCCGAGTAGATGGCCAGTCCGACGTCGCTGTAGAGCCACGCCAGCTCGTCGGCGTACAGGGGCCCGTCGTGGTGTTCGAACGCGGCGTTGTCGGTCCGATCGGCGTAGCTCCATCGCTGCGCCGCGATGCTCTTCGCGAGCATCGCCATGCGGATGCCGTGACGAATGTATTGGGCGTACGTTCCCCAGCGCGTGGCGGTGTTGGCCTCGAATCGGGAGCGGAACACGCCCCACGCGGCGCGGCACAGCAACTTTCCCTCCGCGCTCTTGCGGTTTTTCTCCGCCGCCTCGGCCAGCGCCATGAAGAGGTCTTCGACCGGCTTGGCGCTCTCGCGATCGCCGGGTGCGACGGCGGCGTTGCCCGATGTGTAGCCGGCCAGAGCGAAGTTCGGAAGCTTGTCGGTCGGTGCGTGATAGAAGCGCTTGTAGACGTACGCGCGGACGGTCGGGTGAACGGTATACGCGTCCGTCGTCGCGGGCAGCGTCGAGACGCGGAACAGCAGCCGCTTTTCCAGCAGCAGGTCGCGCATCTGTGCGACCTCCGCTTCGCTGACGTCCCTTCGCAGTGCCTCGCGCAGACAGATTCGCAGCGTAGGCGCGTTGACGGGGCTCATGAAGATGGCCAGCCTGGCCAGGAACTGCCGGGCCTCCGGGTTCACGCTGTTCACGACCAACTCGATGATGTGCGAGAGGCGATGCGTCGGCGATGACCGCGCCAGTTCGGCCTCCAGATCGTGGACATCGGTGCGATCGGGACGGCGGCCGAGGTAGGACGCGGCCAGCGCCAGCGCGTACGAGTGGCCATCGCACAGGGCGCAGATCGCGCTGAGTTGCGACTCGTCGAGCAGCTTTTTCCGCACCATCTTGCCGAACACGCCTCGCCGATCGAGCAGATCGGCGGCCGTGAGCTGCCGTACCGCGAGCTCGCACGCTTCGCCTGACGCGAAGCAGTTGCGGAGCAGGTCCGGGACGAGCCGCGTGGTGATCACCACCTTCGCGCTTCCGTGGACCGCAAGCTCGAGCAGCCGTCTCACGTGACGGTTCTCCGCTGTACCGGTCTTCGTATCGTCGGTCTCCTGCAGCAGCCGCTCGAAGCCGTCGAAGATCAGCAGATGCTGTTCGGTGAGACAGGCGGCGAAGCGCTCGATCCGCGAACCCGATCCCGGCGTGGTCTCCAGATACGCGAGTGCCCGGTCGATGCCGGTCAGCCAGTCGTCCGTGTAATACGAGCTCCAGAAAAAGATTCCGGTTCGCCGGGGGCCTCGGGTCGCCTGGACCTGCTCGATGAGGCGTAGCGCGCGCCAGCTCTTGCCGGCGCCGCCGCTTCCCGTGACGACCACGATCCGGCGGTTCTCCGTGTTGAGACGCTGCCGCAGTTCACGCAGATCGTCGTCGAGCCGCGATGGCGCGAGCTCGTGCAAGCCCTTCCAGTCCGGCGCGTAATGACGGTAGGGAGTGGGCGGGTGGATGTCGACGACGACTTTCCGGATGGCGGGCTTCTTCAGCCACTCCTCCGCATCGCGTTTCCACGCCTCGCCAATGCGTTGCAGTTCTTCACAGTAGGACTGTCCCCAGTCGCCTTGCACCGGCGGCGCGTATGGGATGACGTGGACGCCGTAGCGTTCCAGCATCGCGTCGTTTTCGTCGCGCTGCCTGGGGTCGCTGCTTTCGGGCACGAGCGCGAACAGGAGCCGCGAATGCTTCTCTTGCAGGTTGACCGCGTTGAACATGCGCAGCGGCCGGAGGAGGTCCTCGTCGCCCATGCCGTAGCCGACGAAGAGCACGGGGTTCGATCCGAAGAGCAGTTCGATGCTCTGGCGAAACGCGCCGTTCTGGGCCTCGTCTTCATCGGCGAGGTACCACTTCTGATAATCGTGCTCGGTGGCGACGATGTCGGAGGGCTCGTCGTACCGGCCGTGGCAGTGGAACACCGCGTCCCGCATCCCCGGAACGCCCGCCACCGCGAAGCCGGCCAGCTCTTTGTGGTACTTGCTCGCATGCGTGAACGAGCGCACGGTCGTGGGTGCGGAGGCGGCCTGGTCTCGCAACTGCGTACGGCGTGCGTGCGTGAGGAACGGTTCCACGCTCTTCGGATCGAGCCGGTAGTCGGCGGGAGTGCCTCGGCCGGCGTTGATCAGAGCCAGCTCGAGCTCGATGTCGTAGTTCGTCGTCACGAAGCGCGTGATGGGGAGATCGAGCAACGCCGCGTAGGGATTGTTCTTCCGCGAACGGTGCCGCCGTTCCGGCCCGAACGTTTTCTCGATCTGCCGGCGATAGAACTCGCGCACATCCTCGGGCATGGTCTTGGAGAGGCGGCGGCAAAGGCCGATGTAGAACTGCAGGTGCCGCGGCTCGACGTTGCGTTTCTTCAGGCGCCGCTCGATCTCCGCGAGGCGATGCAGGTTGTCGTCTTTTCTGCGGCCGAGACTCTCCAGAGCCTTGCGCGTCGCGTGGAGCATTCCTTCCGCGAACTCGTGCCACGACGGATAGCCGAGGGGGACGGAGACACCGCTTCCCACGAAGGCGACGAGCGTGCGCAGATTCAGCGCGCGCGACAGCATCATGCGGCTGCGTTTCTGCCGCTCTCCCCGCGTCGCGCCCGCCCTGGGATCGATCCTCTCCGCGCCGAAGCCGTAGATCTCGGCCACGCGGTCCTCCATTCTTCTGCACTGAAGGAGTGCCGGAACGGCGGATTTTCCTACCCCTGATTGCGCAACGCGTAGTTGCGCGCCAGCAGAATCGCCGCGCTCGAGGCCACGTTG
>DATLBM010000101.1:0-4856 GCA_035526885.1 Thermoanaerobaculia bacterium
CAGGAGAAGGTCCTTCGACCGTCCTCCGCTTCGCTGCGGCGGCTCAGGATGACACCGTCACGAATGTGACGCGTTCCCCCGGCGCAAGCTGGGCGAGCTTCCACTGCTCCGCCGTGAGCACGGTCATCGGCTGCAGATAGCCGCCGGTGACCGGATGCTCCGGGCCCATGGCCACCAGGCTTCCATCGGGATGGAGCTGCACGGTTCCCATCTGCATGCCGATGGAGCGCAGCGTGGCCGGCGCGGCGTCGAGCGGCTGCAGCGGACGCAGACGAATGCCGATGCGATCCAGCTGGGGCGTGACTTCGCACTCGATGCGCTCGATGCCGATGTCGTGCGGGCCGCGCATCGCGCGAATGACATGGCGATCCTCGCGCCGCGGCACATCCACGGACATTTCGCGCTCGCCGACGGCGAGATACGCGCGCAGTCCGTTTTCGATTCGCCCCCACGCGCGCTCCTCGCCGGCGCGCACGTGCTCGACATGCAAGTCGAGATCGGGCGTACACCACGCCGCCACCGCGTCTTTCGTGAAGCGCACTCTCGGTCCGACCAGCGGACACTCCAGCACTTCCGAGTGTTCGTCATTGCCCACGGCGCGATTGGCCAGCGTCGCGGCGATGGCATCGAACGGTTTGCCGGTCCACACGCTGAGCGGTGCGTCGACCTGCACTTCGTTGCGGCGTGTCACCGCGATCTCGAGCACATCGCCCACGCGGATGCGGTCTTCGAGGCGCACCGTCGTGTGGCCGAGGATGTTCCAGCCGCCCGGCGAGTCGATGGGATAGAACGCGGCCACGCTTCCCGCCACGGCGAACGATCCCGCTTTCACCGGCCGCGACGTCGGACGCCGCGGCATCGCCCACTCCTCCGGCCAGCCGTCGAGATAGGCGAAGCCGCCACGAAAGCCGAGGTAACGCGCGGTGAGCCGCAGACCGTGCAGGCGATGGAGATCGAGGTCGATGCGGTGGAGATCCTCGCCGTCGAAGGTGACGGGGATCCGGAGAATGGCGTTGGTGGTTGGCGGTGGGCGGTTGGCGGTGAGAGCCGCCGCGAGAGCCGCGCGATCGGGAGTGAAGACATAGAGACTCGAATGGCCGGGGATGCTGCGCGCGATCGCCGCGGCACGGGCGTTCATCGCATGCAATTCCTCGGCGGTGATGTCGCCGAGCTCGCCGAGCAGGGCATTGTCGCCGGCGGGAACGATCTTCACGCGATGGTGATAACGTCCGCGGCCATGAATCGCAAGCACGAAGATCTGCTCGACGAGATCGCGTATCAGGCGATGAAGGACAAGGGACTGCTTCCCGACTTCGATCGCGCCGCCGAACGCCAGCTCGACAACATCGATGCGCCCGCGCGCGCGGACGGCGACGACGGCGTGCGCGATCTGCGCGATCTGGCCTGGTCGTCGATCGACAACGACGACTCGCGCGATCTCGACCAGCTCACCTGGGCCGAGGATCGCGGCGACGGCGTCACGCGCATTCTCATCGCCGTGGCCGACGTCGACGCGCTGGTGCACAAAGACACGCCCATCGACAAGCACGCGCGCCACAACACCACCTCCATCTACACGGCCGCGAAGGTCTTCCCCATGCTTCCGGAGAAGCTCTCCACCGATCTCACCTCGCTCAACGAGGGCGAAGACCGCGTGGCCGTGGTCATGGACATGACCATCGATCCCGAAGGCCACGTCGTGCAGGAAGACGTCTACCGCGCCTCGGTGCACAACTACGCGAAGCTCGCCTACGATCGCGTCGCGGCCTGGCTGGACGGCAAGGACGACGAGCCGGACAAGGTGAAAGCCGTCAAAGGTCTGGCCGAGAATCTGCGGCTGCAGGATCGCACCGGCGATCGGATGCGCGAGCTGCGTCACGAGAACGGCGCGCTCGATCTGGAGACCATCGAGGCGCGGCCCGTGTTTCGCGACGGCAAGGTCGTCGATCTGCAGCAGGCCAAACGCAACAACGCGCGCATGCTCATCGAGGACTTCATGATCGCGGCGAACGGCACGACCGCGCGCTTCCTGGCCAAACACGACGTGCCCAGCATCCGCCGCGTCGTGCGCTCGCCGGAGCGTTGGGATCGCATCGAGCGCATCGCCGAGGAAGTGGGAGACCGCCTGCCGCCGGAGCCGGATGCGAAGGCGCTGGAGGAGTTTCTCGTCCGCCGCAAGAAAGCGGATCCCGTGCGCTTCCCCGATCTCTCCCTGTCGATCGTGAAAGCGATGGGCGCGGGCGAGTACGTGGTGGAGGAGCCGGGCGACACGCCGATGGGACACTTCGGACTGGCCGTGAAGGACTACACGCACTCCACGGCACCCAATCGCCGCTATCCGGATCTCATCACCCATCGACTCGTCAAAGCCGTCCTCGACGGTCGCAAGCCGCCGTACACGACGGACGAGCTGGCGGAGCTCGCGGAGCACTGCACGAAGCAGGAGGACGCGGCGAACAAGGTCGAGCGCACGGTGCGCAAGGCCGCCGCGGCGTGCATGCTCGCCGGACGCGAAGGCGATCACTTCGACGGCATCGTCACCGGCGCATCGCAGAAAGGCACGTGGGTGCGCATCTTCCGGCCGCCCATCGAAGGAAAACTCGTGCGCGGCTGGGACGGGCTGGACATCGGCGATCGCGTGAAGGTGCGCCTGATCTCGGCGGATCCCGAGCGGGGATTCATCGACTTCGCGCGGGCCTAGCGCTTCATCACGAACAGCGCCGCGGCGCCGAGCGCTAACGCGAGCAGCACCAGCATCGCCGGCGACAGCGCGGGCGCGGTCGGCGTGCCTGCCGACAACACCGCGCCGCCGACCGCGAGGTCGCGGTAGCTGCCGAACGTCGTGGCCGGGAAGTTGCCGACCAGCGTCAGCGCGCCGTTCGTCAGGTTGATCGTGTAGAGCCGCACCGGGCTGTTCATCAGCGCGTACGCGATGCCGGTCGAGCTGACGTCCAGTCCCGTGAAATCGTTCGATGCGTTGTTCACGCCCGTGCCGCCGACGGTGAACATCAGACCCGAGTTCGGCGAGACCGGCGTGCCGTTCACGGAGCCAACCGTGACGAGGATCATCTGATTGAAGCCGTACGTGATGCCGTACAGCGTCGTCTGCGTCGCGCCCGCGAAATTGTTCGAGTAGCCGAGGCCCCACGGCGTGTTGCCGGAGCCGGCGTTGGGATCGCCGGGCGCGTAGGAGACGAACGTGTCCGGCGTGACGGCGCCGGTGTTCGGATTGATGCGCACGTTCTGCGAGGTGTTCGTGATGACGCGCAGCAAATCAACGACGGGATTGAAGTCCATGCCGTTGACGCGGATCGCGTTCAGCGAAAACGGCGCGCCGATCTGCGTGGCAACGCCGGTGGTGGTATTGACCTGGTACAGCCGCCCGGTCGCCGGATCGATCGCGCCGATGCCGTACAGCAATCCGTTCGATGGACGGTAGTCGATGCCCGCGATGATCTCGCCGGGCTGCAATCCGGTGATGGTCACGAAGCCGAGGGAGACCGAGGGATTGCTGCTGTCGATGAAGCGCAGTGCGGAGCCGGCCGATCCGGTCTCCAGCAGCGTGATGGGCTCAGCAAACAGCGAAACCGCAGCGAACAGACCGAGGGCCACGATCCACACACGACGCATTCATTTCCTCCGAAGCGCGTGAATTATGCGGGAACGGCCGAGCTCTGCGCTACCCCGATGACTTCGTTGTCTTCCGCAAGCGTGACGATCGTGGCCGTGTGTGCGAGCGTCTGCCCGTCGTGCAGGATCCCGTACGCGACGATGCTGATCACGTCGCCCTCGCGCATCTTCGGCGCGCATACGCCGACGCCTTCTTCGGCAAACGTGACAAAGCGCTGTCCGGTGGCGTGATGCACGATCTCCACTTCCTCGAGCGGGAGGATGTTCGCCGCCCGCAGCAGCACGGGGTCGAGCCTGAGCGTGAGGCCGTCCGCGCGCGTGACGGTGGCGTTGCGAATCACGGCGCGCACGAGACGGCGCATCATCGGCGCGGCACTCTGACGTTGTCGATGAGCCGCGTTTTGCCGATGCGCACCGCGCCCGCCAGCAACAGCTCGCGATCGAAATCCGCCGGCGCCTCGAAGGTCCGCGGATCGACGACCACGAGATAGTCCGTCTCCACGCCGCCTTCCTCCGCGACCACGCGATGCATCAGCTTCTCGACGCCCGCCACTTCGTGAATGCCGTGCGTGATGGCTTCTTCCCCCGCGCGCAGCGCGCGGTGGAGCACCGGGGCCTTGGCGCGCTCGTCGTGCGAGAGGTACGAGTTGCGCGACGACATCGCCAGCGCGTCATGCTCGCGCGTGGTCTCGCCGAAGACGAGGCGCACGTCGATGTCGAGGTCGCGCACGAGCTGTTCGATGACGGCGCACTGCTGCGCGTCCTTGCGTCCGAACGCAGCGACGTCGGCCTGCACGATGTTGAACAGCTTCGCCACGACTGTGGCCACGCCGTCGAAGTGCCCCGGCCGGCGCTCCCCTTCCAGCGGCTTGGCCACTCCGCCGGCGACGATGCTCGTGGCGGCACCGGGCGGATACATCACTTCGACGGGCGGCAGAAAAAGCAGATCGACGTGCGTGTTCTCGAGCAGGTCGCGATCGCGTTGTTCATCGCGCGGATAGCGAGTGAAGTCTTCGTTCGGACCGAATTGCTTCGGGTTGACGAAGATGGAGACGACGATGAACGTCGCGCCGGCCTCGCGCGCGACGTCGATCAGCGAAAGATGGCCGGCGTGGAGGAAGCCCATCGTCGGCACGAAGCCGATGACCGCGCCGCGCGTGCGCGCGGTGCGGACGGCAGTGCGGACTTCGCCGATGGTGGTCGCGGTGATCATGGAAGAGGTGTCA
>DATLBM010000102.1:0-5160 GCA_035526885.1 Thermoanaerobaculia bacterium
GTTTCACCTCTCGCTGCAGTTCGAGAGCACGACGCCGAACACCACTTTCTCCGCGCACCCGCCGATCAAGGCGACGGGCGTCGCCACGCCGCCGCTGCCGGAGATGCTCACCGCCGCCACCGGCACCCGGACGCTGACCGCGAACTACGACGATCTCGCGCGCAACTCGATGCTCAAACGCCCGGTGCGCGTGAAGGTGTACCTCCACGAAGCGACGGGCGAGGCGACGAGCCGCGTCGTGGCCGCGACGGAGTGGATCGAGTTCCGTTGAAAGGCCGGCGCCTCGACTGCTGGCGCGATCCGGAAACGAAGTGGGCGCGCGCGCTGTTCAACCGGACAGCATGCGCGCGCCCCGCAGATTCGCTCTCGTCACCTATGCCTTCGTCATAGCGTTGATCGTCGTCTCGTTCGCGTGGCAGATGCTCCACGGCATCTGTCCGGTCCCGTAGTCGCGGAACGTCACTCGTACCGCAGCGCCTGAATCGGATTCAGCGCCGCCGCTTTCCGCGCCGGGTAGTATCCGAAGAACACGCCCACCGCGCCGGAGAAGCCCACCGCCACGAGCATCATCAGCGGCGAGATCACCGTCTCCCATCCTGTGAAGTGGCCGAGGATCTTCGCGCCCGTGAAGCCCACCGCCAGGCCGATCAGGCCGCCGAGGACGCCCATGACCACGCTCTCCACGAGGAACTGCGTGAGCACGTCCGAGCCTCGGGCGCCGATGGCCATGCGGATGCCGATCTCGCGCGTCCGCTCCGTCACCGACACGAGCATGATGTTCATGATGCCGATGCCGCCGACGAGCAGCGAGATCGACGCGATGGCCGCGAGCAGCAGCGTCATGACGCGCGTCGAGCTTTCCGCGGCCGAGGCCAGGTCCGACTGATTGCGCACCGTGAAGTCGTCCGCGCCGTGCGCCTCGCGCAGCAGCGTCGCGATCTCCTCCTGCGCCGCGGGGATGTCGTTCTCGTTCGCCGTGCTGGCCAGGATCTGCGGCAGGAACGAGCGTCCGGACAGAGTCTGAGAGGCCGTGGTGTGCGGCATCAGCACCACGTCATCAGAGTCGCTGCCGCTGGCGGTCTGTCCCTTCGGCGCGAGCACGCCCACCACCGAGAAGATCGCGCTGCGGATCTGGATCTCCGCGCCCACGGGATCTTCGCCGGGAAACAGGTTCTGCGCGACGGTATTGCCGAGCACCGCCACGCGGCGATTCGCGCGCACGTCGTCTTCCGAGAAGAAGTCGCCGCTCGAAGTCGGCCAGTCGCGAATGGTCTGATAGTCGACGTCCACGCCGTTGATCTGCGTGCGCCAGTTGCCCGAGCCGCCGATGACCACCGTGCGGCTGACGATCACCGGCGAGATCGCCGTCACGAGCTGCGACTCGCCGCGGATCTTCTCCACGTCGGCGAGGCTGAGATTCGGGAACGCCTGCGCGCCCTGGCTCACGCCGCCCTGCTGCGTCGCGCCGGGCGTGATCACGATCATGTTCGTGCCGAGGGAGTTGATCTGCTGGCGGATTCGGGAGCGTGCGCCGTAGCCCACGCCCACCATCACCAGCACCGCCGCCACGCCGATGATGATGCCCAGCATCGTCAGCGCGGCGCGCATCTTGTTCTTCTGAATGCTCTGCGTCGCGAGCTTGACCAGAGTCTTCGTCTTCATGCGACCTCCTCTTCGGCGACCAGCAGGTCCGCAGACGCCGCGCGGCGATTGCGCACCGGCCCATCGCGGCGGATGCGGCCGTCGCGCACTTCCACGATCCGCTTCGCGTAGGCGGCGATGTCCGGCTCGTGCGTGACCAGGATGACGGTGATGCCCTGCTCGTTCAGCTCCTGGAACAGCGCCATGACCTCGATGGACGTGTGCGTGTCGAGGTTGCCCGTCGGCTCGTCCGCGAGAATCAGCGCCGGCTCGGTGACCAGCGCCCGCGCGATGGCCACGCGCTGCTGCTGGCCGCCCGAAAGCTCGCTGGGCTGATGCTCCAGACGGTCGCCGAGGCCGACGCGCTCCAGCGCCGCCGCGGCCAGCGCGCGCGTGTCGCGCTTGCGTCCGCGGCG
Organism: Thermoanaerobaculia bacterium; assembly: GCA_035526885.1. Classification (GTDB taxonomy): domain Bacteria; phylum Acidobacteriota; class Thermoanaerobaculia; order Gp7-AA8; family Gp7-AA8; genus QHVT01. The sequence goes on from DATLBM010000102.1 coordinate 2,058, forward strand.
GTCGTACAGCATCGGCAGCTCGACGTTCTCCAGCGCGCTCGTGCGCGGCAGCAGATTGAATCCCTGGAACACGAATCCGATCTTCTGGTTGCGCAGGTCGGCGAGCTGGTTGCGATCGAGTCCCTCGACGCTCACGCCGTCGATCTCGTACGAGCCCGACGTAGCCGTGTCCAGGCAGCCGAGGAGATTCATGAGCGTGGACTTGCCGGAGCCGGACGTGCCCATGATGGCCACGAACTCGCCCGGCTCGACGTTCAGATCGACGCCGCGCAGCGCGTGCACTTCCGTCGTGCCGGTGACGTACGTCTTCACCAGCTTCTCCGTGCGAATGACGCTCATCAGAAGCCACCTCCGCGCGGGCCGCGCTGCTGCTGCTGATTGCTGTTGGACTGGAACGGCGACGCCGACGTGGTCTTCTCCGCGCTCTGCGGCGTATTCACGCCGGCGATGACGTTCATCCCCTCTTTCACCGTGCGGCCGGTGATCTCGGTGGTCGTGCCGTCGGTGACGCCGGTGCGCACGCGCGCCACGGCCAGTTGTCCCTTCGCATCGAGGTAGTACAGCGTGCCGAACGTGCGCGGACCATTGCCGTTGCGCGCTCCGCCGTTTCCGTTGCGCCACGCGCCGCGCTGCTGCCCGCCCTGCGCGGTCGACGTCGCCGGCCGCGCCGCCGCCGTCTCCTTCAACTTCGCCAGCTGCTCCTCGGACGGCTTGAAACGCAGCGCCGCATTGGGCACCTTCAGGACGTCGTCCGCGGATTTGGTGAGGAACTTCGCGCGCGCGGTCATGCCCGGCAGGAGCTTGCCGCTCCTGTTGTCGACCGCCACGATGACGGTGTAGTTCACGACGTTGTCCTGCGTCGTCGATTCCAGGCGCACCTGCCGGACCGCGCCCTTGAACGTCTGGCCGGACAGCGCCTGCACGGTGAAGTCAACCTGTTGACCTTCGGCGATGCTGGCGATGTCGCTCTCGCTGACCAGCGTCTTGATCTGCATCTGCGAGAGATCGTTGGCGATCTTGAAGAGCTCCGGCGCGGAGAGACTGGCCGCGACGGTCTGGCCCTTCTCCACGTTGCGCGCCACCACTACGCCGTCGATGGGCGCGTAGATGTTCGTGTACGAGAGGTTCTGCTGTGCGCGCTCGAGCGCCACGCGCGCGGACTTCACGCCGGCGTTCGCGACCTGTGCCGAGGCCTGCGTCTGCTCGAAGGCGCTGCGGGCGACGAGACCTTCGCCCGTCAGCTCGCGGTTGCGCGTGTAGTCGCGCGAGGCCAGCAGCGCCTGCGCCTGAGCCTTCTCCAGATTCGCCTGCGCGTCGGCCACGGCCTGCTGCGCGAGCGTGGGATCGATGCGCGCCAGGAGCTGTCCCTTCTTCACGCGATCGTTGAAGTCGGCGTAGATCTCCGCGACCTGTCCGGACACCTGCGTGCCGACCGTGACCGTGGTCAGTGCGTCGAGGGTGCCGGTGGCGGAGACGGTGGACTGCACGTCGCCGCGCTCGACCTTGGCGAAGCGATACTCGGGCGCTTCTTTGGCGAACGCGTTCCGCTGCACGGCCGCGCCCGCAATCGCGAGCACCGCGATCACGACGAAGGCGATGAATGCTTTCTTCTTCTTGCTCATGCCTCGGTCAACGCGCGGTGACCGAAGGGAGTTTCGCGTTTGAGGCGAGTTGCACTCCAGTGTTACGAACTGCACCCGAACGCGGCCGCGACCGCCGCACAGCGCGCCGGATCGAGCTCGCCCGACCACACGCCCCCACTCTTCACGGATGAGCCCACGATGAACGCGTCCGCGCCGCGATAACGGCCGAGGTTGTCGGGGGTGATGCCGGAGCCGATGAGCGTCGGCACGTGCGTGGCGCGGCTCACCGCGTCCACTTCGTCCGGGTCGGTCGGGCTGCCGGTGGCGGCGCCGCTGACGATCACGCCGTCGACGGAAAAGAACTCCGCGGCTTTCGCGGTCTCGACGATGTCGACGTCGGCCGTGATCGCATGCGCCGAATGCTTCTTCTTGATGTCGGCGAAGACGATCACGCCGTCCGCGCCAATGGCCCGCCGATAGCGAAGCAGATCGCCCGCGCTCGACTCGATCAGTCCCTCATCCGCGACGTGCGCGAAGACGAAACCCTCCACGCGTACGAACGCCGCGCCGCACGCATGCGCGACGGCCATGGCCGCGCGGTTCGCGCCGGCCAGCACCTGCACGCCCAGCGGCAACGCGCTCGCGCGGCGCACCTCGGCGCCGGCCACGCTCATCGCCGCGACGATTTCCGGTCCCACCGCCGCGCCCTTGAGATACGGCCGGTCGTACGTGTTCTCGATCAGCAGGCCGTGAAAGCCGGCCTTGGCGTAGACCTCCGCCTCGGCGGCAGCGCGGCGCGCGATCTCGCCGACGGTCAACCTGTTGACCGGTGTGCCCGGCAGCGCCTGCAGATGGACGACGCCGATCAGCGCGCGCGGGACGCCGAAGAGCGATGAGATGACGCCGCGCGTGTCCAAGTGCAGCGATTGTAGCGCCGCGTCCAAGGGGAACGACCGGAGGCCTCTGGTCGTCCCTTGGGGCACCAGCGCTACAATCGCGCTCCATGAAGCGAATCGCTATCGCTTTCACGTTTCTCCTTTCTGCTTTCACCGCTGCAGCCGACGAGGCGTTCATCCTCAGCATTCCGCAGCGCTTCAACGCCAACCAGGAAACCGGCGAAGTGCGCGTCACGCTCACGCTGGCTGCCGCACCCGCGGGCGCGCAGCTGGTCGTCAACGGCACCACCCTGAATCTCGGCGCCGCACAAACAGTCGGCGGCGATTCCGTGACCTTCACCGCCGGCGCCGAGCCGAACACGGCGAGGATCGTCTATCAACCGCTGACGAATTTCGCGGGCGATTTCTGCCTCGGCGGCGGCGCCGTGCAGAAAGACATCCCCATGCGCTTCGTGGGGCCGAACATCACCCGGTACAACATGAACTCGTACGTCGTCGCGGCGCCCGCGGCCGAATGCTCGAAGGTTTCCAAGCGGACCAACGACACGCCGGCCGTGCTCATCCCGAACGAGGACGGCGTGGCGCCCGCGCTTTCCGCGATCGACGACGGACGCCATCCCCTCG
>DATLBM010000103.1:0-3548 GCA_035526885.1 Thermoanaerobaculia bacterium
CGGGCAGCAACGGCGGAATGGGTCAACGCACGCTACCGCGCCCAAGGCCTGCTGCAGTTCCTCGTGCGCGGTGTGAAGAAGGCGCTCTCGGTCGCGCTGCTGCATGCAATCACCAACAACATGCAGCGAGCAGTGGCGCTCGCCGGCTGACACGGTCTTGCAAAGAGCCGAAACGGAACGCAAAAGGGGCCGAAAACGAAAAAGAGCTTGGATGTGGGATGAGCGTGCGTCCGCCTTCCTACCTTCAAGTCAACGATTGCAGCGAATCGATGTATCGCGTCCCACGCGACGTTTTGCGCAGAACGCGATTCATTCACAGCCTCTCAGGATGACACACGCGCCGAGGTGTCATCCTGAGCCGCCGCAGCGAAGCGGAGGACGGTCGAAGGACCTTCCCCCGCGCCGTGGCACCGTAAGAAGGTCCTTCGACTCCGCTGAGATGGGTAAACTCTCCCGTACTGATGCGGCGTCCGGTGTGGTCGATGCGTGCGTGGCTGGCGACGTTCGCCGTCGTCACGGTCTTGCCGCTGCTCGTGTTGCTGGCGGTGATCTTCGCGCTGCAGGTGCGCCGCGAGGAGCGCGAAGCGCGCGAAACGGCACTGCGCACCGCGCGCGTCACGGCGGAGGGGCTGCGCGGGCTCTACACCGACTCGCTGGTGCTGCTCGAGAAACTGGCCAAGCGGCCCGACATCCGTGACTTCGACGGCAAGCGGTGCGATGCCCTCTTCCCGCTCATCGATTTCTTTCCGCAGTACGCCGACCTGTTTCTGTTCGACGCGCGCGGCGCGCTCGTGTGCGGAGCGCAGCCGCAGCCGGACGATGTGGAAGTGTCGCGCGCAGCGCGGCAATGGCTCGAGACGGAGCTGCGCGCCGGCCGGTTGATCCCGCGGCATCCGCTCATTCGCTACCTGCAGGGGCGCTGGGTTTCGGCGGAGGCGATCGACGCGGGTCACGGAAATCGTCTCGTGCTCGTGCAGCTCCCGGACATCGAAGTGCGCGACGTGCTCGCGTCGTCGTCCGTGGTCACGATCGTCGATGAAAACGGCATCGTCGTGGCGCGAACGCGTGAGCCCGAGCGCTGGGTCGGCCGGCGCGTCACGAACCGCGGCGTCGCGGCGACGGCCATGCGCGAGAAGAACGGCCGCACCGCCGACATCGGCATCGACGGCATCGAGCGGCAATACGGATTCACATACATTCCGGAGATCGGGTGGCATGTGTACGTCGGGGTGACCACGGCCGAGGTGATGCGGCCTGTGCGGACGACTTATGCGCGGGGCGTGATGGCGGGTGCGGCCATCCTGCTGCTGGTGGCGCTGGCCGCCATCTTCCTCTCTCAGACGCTGGCGCGCTCGATCAACAGGCTGGCGCGTGCCGCGGGCGAAGTGGCCAAAGGCGCGTACGGAACGGTGGAGGTGACGCGGGGCCCGAGCGAGATCACGCAGCTCGCGGAATCGTTCAACGCGATGGTGGCCAGCCGCGCCGCGGCCGAGCAGCAGATGCAGGACAGCGAGCGCAATCTCAAGGCCTTGTCGGATCGCCTGCTGGTCGTGCAGGAACAGGAGCGCACCCGTATCGCCCGCGAGCTCCACGACGACCTCGGCCAATCACTCACGGCGCTGAAGATGGACGTCGTGGGGATCCTGCAATCGGCGGAGCGCTCTCCGGTCCGCGAGCGCATCGTGGAGACGCTCGACTCGATCGTCACCGCGGTGCAGCGCATCTCCTCGGAGCTCCGTCCGAGCCTGCTCGATGATCTGGGATTGACGGCTGCCATCGAGGCCGAAGCGCGCGTGTTCGAAGAGCGGACCGCCATCGAGTGCGAGCTTTCGCTGCCGGACCATCTCGCGCTCGATTCGAACGTGGCCGTGGCGATCTACCGCATCATCCAGGAGGCGTTCACGAACGTGGCCCGGCACTCCAATGCCTCGCGCGTGGAGCTGCGCATCCGGCCGCGCGAGAACGAGCTGCTGATCGACATCCGCGACGACGGCTGCGGCATCACCCCGGCCCAGGTGCACGATTCCGACTCGCTGGGATTGATCGGCATTCGCGAGCGGGCCAGTATCATCGGCGCCAGCGTCACCGTGGAAGGCGTTCCGGGGCGCGGCACGATCGTCTCGGTGTACGTGCCGCTGACGGCGGGGGAGAGACAGCCAACATGATCACCGTGCTGATCGCCGACGATCACGACATCGTTCGCGAAGGCGTCAAACAGATCGTCTCCGAGACCAGCGACATCGTCGTGGGCGGCGAGGCCCGCACGGGCGCGGAGACCGTGGAGATGGTTTTCGCGAAACCGTGGGACGTGGTGGTGCTCGACCTCAATCTTCCCGATCGTCCGGGGCTGGACGTGCTCGCGCAGATCCGAGCCATCGCGCCGCGCGTGCCGGTTCTCATCCTGACGATGCACCAGCAGGCCTCCTACGCGGCGCGCGTGCTCAAGAGCGGCGCCGCGGGATTTCTCAGCAAGGACAGCGCGCGCACCCATCTGGTCAACGCCATTCGCAAGCTCGCGCGCGGCGAGCGATTTCTGCCGCCGTCGCTGGCGGAGAGCGTGGCTTTCGATCTCATGGAGACCGGCGGTTCGGCGAAGCACGCCATGCTTTCCGATCGCGAGTTTCAGGTGCTCGTGCTCATCGCCGCGGGCAAGCCGCCGCGCGAGATCGCCGCGGAATTGAACGTGAGCGTGAAGACCGTGGCCACGCATCGCGCGCGTTTGCTGGTGAAGATGGGATTCAAGAACAACGCGCAGCTCGTGCAGTACGCCATCGACAACGGCCTCCTCGGCGCGTAGGTAATTTACCTACACGAGAAAAGCAGGACTGCGGATGTTGCCGCACCGGCGACATGGCCATCATGCACTCGGTCCCAAACCCCAATGCATGAGAGCACCGCCGCTCCGCGGCTGAAGATCCTCCTGATCGACGACGATGAGCTCATCGCCGGCGCGCTGCGCAGCTATCTGGCCAGCGCCGGCTGCGACGTCGATCTCGCATCGGACCGTGCGGGCGCCGAGAAGCTGATGGCGCGGCACCAGTACGCGACGGTCTTCGTCGATCCGTACCTCACCACGTCCACCGCCGACGACCGCCTGATGCTCCTCGATACCGTGCGGCAGTTGCAGCCATCGGCGTCGCTGATCGTAGCTACCGCTTATGCGACTCCCGCGATCACCGAGTCGCTGTCGGCGGGCCGCATCTCCACTCTTTTCATCAAACCGCGTCCGATCGCCGAGCTCGGACGTGCTGCCTTTGCGAAATCAACCCTTGTCCCGTGAATCGAGGTTTCTGATGAAGCGACTGTCCTCTTTGCTCATTGCCGTTTTCTGTCTGGCCGGAACGCTGTCCGCGTTCGGCGCGGAGAACGAACAGCCGCCTGTGTTCAGCCCGGGATTCAAGCCGGTCAGCCTGGAGAACCTGCCGGACATTCCGGAATGCCGCGGCATGGCCATCGGCCAGGAGATCGCGGACCGCGTCAGGGCTTCCGCGGAGGATCCGGCAGAGGCATGGGAGAAGAAACGTCGCGAGGTGCGGCACATGCTGCAG
>DATLBM010000104.1:0-15818 GCA_035526885.1 Thermoanaerobaculia bacterium
GATTCCGGCCGGCGCACTTCGATCTGCCATGCGTACGTGCGGCCGCGTGCGAGGGGAGGGGAGACGCGCCACTCGTGCGTGTCGAGAACCTCGCTGCGCGCAACGCGGCGGCGGCCATCGAAAACGCTGACGACGGAACGCCCTCCTGCCGCCGTCCAGTGCAGGGTCGGCGTGACGCTTTCGATCACGACGCCGGCGGGCGTCATCGCCGGCTGCGTGGACGTGGCGGCAGGATCGCGGAGAACGTCAGGCGCGGGCTGCAGCTCGCGAAGAATCGGCGGCGGGTCCATCCTGCCGGCGGCGAGCATCGCCTCGGCGAACTGCGTCCATTCGTCCGGCGCCGGCGTGACGGCAACGGCAGCGGGAGGCGGTGGCGGTGTGACGACACGCCGCGATCGGGCGAACCAGTAACCGCCAGCCATCGTCGCGATGAGAATGGCCGCCGCGGCCACCAGCCATCGCGAAGCCGCGCGTGCCGGCGGACTCCCCGCCAGCTCCGACAGATCGCGGAGCTCCGCATGGCATTGCGGGCAGACTTCGACGTGGCTTTCGACGATCTCGCGCGTGACGCCGTCGGCCGTCCGGTCGACGACCTGCTCGAGCATCGCGTATGACGGATGTACGTCGAGCTCGCCCGAGAGCGCTCTCGCCGCGGCGGCGATCGCTTTCTCGCGCGCCGGGGAATCGTCGATGAGCTCAGGTTTCGACATGGGTCAGCGCCGCCGCGACGTGCGTCGCGCCAGCCGGTCGCGCGCCGCCTTTCGAAGATTGATGACCTGCTGACGGGTGAGCCCGAGCCGCTCGGCGATGGCATCGTCGGCGAGTGGCAACTCGTCCCACAACCCGTTCAATTCATCTTCGCCGATCCCGAGGGCCGCGGCCACGGTGCGGGGGGACGCCAGCCCGGTCACGGCCAGGAGGCGCAGCGCCGATTCGCCCGTCTCGTCGCGCGCATTCAGCAGCAGCGCGAGCCGCTGCCGCTGCGGCAGCTCTTCGATCTCCGACCAGAGCCGGCGCACGGCGTCGGCGGACTGCATGGCGTCGGTGGGGTCGTCGAAGCGCTTCGCGAGCTCCGCCGGCGTGGAGAAATTCGCCGTCGCGACGCCGCTCTGTCGCGCCAACGCGCTGACCAGGTCGTCGACGCTGAGCGGGCCGCCCGCCTCGCTCAGGATCTCCAGGACCGACGCGGCCATCGCCCGCGCGGCGCTGGTCCGGACGCGAACGCGCGCCGGCGACGCTTTTGCGGCCTCGCACATCGTGCGGCCGCCGGCGTCGAGGAACACGCGAAATCGATCGTCATGGCTGAGGAGATAGACCGCGCGATGCTTGATCCGCGTCCACTCCGGGAAGGCCGCGCGCGCCAGATCGTCGACCAGCCGCGACGCCACCGACGCCGTGTATTCGTCCAGGCCGTGAATGGGAGTCGTGTGCGGCTCTTCCTCGACCTGCCGCAGCCGCTTGAGCACCCGCACCGCGACCTCGGCACGCAGATCGTCCCGCACGTGCTGCGCGATGTTCCACCCCCGGCACCGCCGCCGTACGACGTTGTCGGCGATGAGAAGGACTCTCCTGGCGAGCACGTCGCCAGACGGCACTTCGTCCAATCGGTCCGGATTCGACATTTCGAGCGTACAGAGGTTACCTGCGTTGGTGTTGACGGAAAAAGAGGCTCCGGATTACCGCCAGCAAGCTCCTCGGGCGTACCATCCGGATCGTCATGAAAAACATACTTACGGTACTCCTGCTGGCCATAGCTGCATCTGCCACCGCGGCGGAACCGACTAAACCCGCCGGCTTTCCCGCGCCGGCGATGTGCAACGGCACATACGCGCTGTGCATCAAGGCGCCGTGCGAGAAGCAGCCGGACGGTAACCTTTATCCCTGCCGCTGCGTCATCGAGACAGGCTGGAACATGGGGCCGAACTCGTGCGAAGACCGCCAGAAAACTCTCACCTCGACCTACGCGAACCTCTTCAACCTCGGCAGCTCCACGGTCAGTTGTCCCACGTCGACGCAGTGGGCGTGGTGCTACGGCGCGAAGTGCGACGTCGATCCGCTGGACCCGACGCGGGCCATCTGCCACTGCCCGACGAGCACGAAGCCCACGGTGGTCCTGGTGGCCGCCACGCTGTGCCCGGATCCGAGCAAGGTCTGCAACATGCTCTGGTCGGGAGCGACGCCCGGCGAGAGCAAGTTCGCCAACGAGTATTACTACTGGTGGATGACGAAGAACAAACAACCGTCGAATCGCCCCGCGGCGGCGTGCGCGGTGCCATCGGGTTCGCAATGAGAGTGCTGTGCGATGACGGCGAGCAGCGTCCGCAGCGAACGTGTCCCTCCGCCACGTTTCGCACATCGGCGGAGATCGAGTCCGACTTGCGGCTCGCGGCGGAGCGGAAACATCTCGGCGATGCAGTGATCGCCGCGATTCCCGGCGCGGTTCAAAGCCGCCGCAGGGATCTGGTCGATTTCGTGTGCATGGTCGCGTCGAAGAAACAATGCAGGATCGCGCGGCGGGAGCGCGCGCGTTCTTGATCATGCGCGTCATTGCCACCGTCCTCGTCGCGTTGCTTCCGAGTATGGCCTTCGCCGAAGATCACTGCGGTCGATTGGTTCGGAGGACGACCCGATTTCGCGGCCAGGTTCGCTCGGTCGATTTCCTCGCGACCTGGTCAGGCTCGTTCGTGCCGGTCGATCTCGATCCGCAATATGCCGTGACGATCGATGTGAAGAGCGCACCACCAAAGGACATGGCCTTGCGCGAAGGCCAGACGCACGTCTTCGGCATCCACAGTCCGTCGCGAACCTTCGCCGCGGACAACGTCGTCGGGAAAACGCTCGATCTGGAAGTGCAGTGGAACGCCTGCAATGGAGAGTTTCGCCGGTTCGAAGAGCTTCGGACGATCGGTTCCGAGCGCCGGGTGGAAGACTACGAGGGACATGTGGAAGTCGGCCACAGCTACCGCGCCGAGGTGCATTGGGAGGACGGACGGTTGCAACTCGTGCGGCGGCTCGTTCCTCCGCACCATTTCGGACTCGGTACGGACTTCGCGAACCTGGAAGCGTTTCCCGAACTGCAGAAGAGCGATGCGGTACACACGATCGTGTTCGAAGTCGTCTCGCAGGAAACCGTGGACCGCGGGAAGATGCAGTGGACGAGCCTCTACGAAGTGCGCATCATCGAGGTGATGCCGGACGCGCACACTTCATGACTCCGCGATCGCGCGGCACCGATTTCCCGCCGCGAAGACGCCGTCCGGAATGTCGCGCGTGTTCGCGCTCGGGTTTCACTTTTTCAGCGCGTCCACCTTCCGCTGCGCGCGCTCGCACGGCGTGCCGCCGCTGCCGATGGCCGCGTTCTCGAACGAGCCGTACATCGGGTTGGGGATCACGAACCAGCGCGTGCCCCACCAGCTCTCCATCTTCTTCACGAACGCGTCGCGCTCGGCCCAGGTCGCGGCGCGCATGTTCGCGAAGTCGTTCAAATCGTCGCCGGCCAGCAGCAGCAGGCGATAGCGATCGGCCACCGCTTTGCGCCGGCCGCTCTTGTCGCTCGCTTTCGGATCGGCACGCAGGAGCAGGCGGTCGTCGGCGAAGGGGAGGCCGGCTTTGCGGATGCTGGCCACCGTGCCGGCACGCTCGTCTTCGTCGCGGTTGGTCACGTAGAACACGGCCACGCCGCGGCTGTCCGCGTACTGCAGGAACTCCGTGGCGCCGGGCATTGCCGGCGCGCTGCCTTCCGACGTCCACTGCTTCCACATCTTCTCGTCGTAGGTCATGCCCGCGGCGATGACGCGCGCTTCGAACTCCGTGTTGTCGAGCGTCGTTTCGTCGAGATCGAGGACGATTGCGGGCGGTTGATTCGGATCGTCGTTCGTTTCCTCGAGCGCGCCGGTGCGCGTCTTGTCCGCGAGCGCCTCGTCGAGCGCGCGCCGCGCGGCGCCGAACGTCTGCATCGATGCGCCGCGGAACTCGGCGGAGCTGCGCACCCACAGCGCGGCATTGAGGAGCGTGTGGCCGGCGTTGCAGACCGGCGCCGCCTGCGCGGCCGGCGGCGGTGTCGTCGCCACCGGCGTGGTCTTGCAGGCAAAAGAAAGGAGGAGCAGCGGAATCAGTCGTCGCATCGCTGAACCGTTTTACCTCAAATCACGCGCTCAGGAGACCCGGTTGATGACGTCCGCGACCGCGACCCGGTGGCCGTTTTCGCGGCGCAGCACGGTGTACGTGCCGTAGCCGCAGAGCGCGCAATCGAAGTCGAGGTAGATGACGGCGAAGGCGCCGTCGGTGCTGAAGCCGGCGCGCGACATCGTCAGGCGCGGCGCGTCCTTCGCCGTGCTGCCGCGGAGCGGGAGGCCGCCGGTCGCGTGTTGCGGAGCAGAAAGTCGCGCACCGCCGAGACGGCGCGCGGTTCTTCATGGGCGATGCGTGCGGCCAGACTCTCCGCATCGCGGTCCGATCGCGAGGATCGTCGCGACGAGGACCAGCTTCAGCGCGCGCAGCATCATCTCTCGAGTGTCGCACGAAACAAAAAAAGGCCGCCTGTTGCCAGGCGGCCTTTCGTCACTGCGATGAGTGGATTTAGAACGAGATGCGGATGCCGAGGCGTCCCTGCCAGCGCGAGGCCAGGTTGGCCGTGCTGTAGACCGTCGACGTCTTGAGGCGATCCGTACCGGCTTCACGATAGATCGGGCGGCCCGTGGCCGGGTCGTTGCCGATGAAGTTGACCGGGATGTACGTGTTGTTGGTCACGAACTGCTGGATGCCGTAGTCCTCGTTGATGAGATTCATCACGTTCAGGATGTCCGCCTGCACCGATACGCGGGTGCCCATGATCTGCGGCAGGCCGAGCTCGTACGAGAGGTCGAGACGGCGGGTCCACGGCGCACGGAACGAGTTGCGCTGCGGAGCGTTGTCCTTCGAGGGATCGGCGCCGAAGTACTTGAGGAACTCGGCCCACTGATTCGTGATCGGCGCCACGTCGACACCGGTCGCGCCGGAGCCGATGCGGCACGGCGAGGTCGCCGTCGCGGCACCGGTCGCGGTGGACGGGCAGACGATGACGTTCGCCGGGATGTACAGCAGGTCGTTGTTCGACGAGCCGTCGCCGTTGATGTCGCCACCCATCAGGAACGAGAACGGCTGGCCGGTCTGAGCGACCCAGAACGCGCCGATGTTGTGGCTGAAGCCGAACGTGTTGAAGTTGTACGAGGCCGAGGCGTTGAAGCGGTTCTCGATCTGGAAGACCGACGTGGTCAGCTCCGGATTGAGCGCGTCACCCGTGCGCGAGATGTAGCCGAACTCCCACTGCGAGCGCGCCGTGGACGACGTGAAGTCGCCGACCGACTTCGCGCTCTGGTGCATGAAGTTCGTGTTCAGGTGCAGCTTGCCGAACGACTTGTCGAGCGTGAGCGTCTGGGTGAACTCTTCGCCCTCGTCGGTGTTGGTGAGGAAGTAGGCGTTGCCGATGGTCGGCGCCACGTTCGTGTAGCGCTTGCGGCCGTCGAGCGGGCTGACGCCGTTCTCTTTCTTCGCGACGTTGTAATAGAAGACGTCCTGCTGGGTCTGCGACAGGAGCAGCTCGGCGCTGGCGCGGATGCCGTAGAACAGCTCGCGGTCGTAGCCGAGGGTGGCGCGAAGCACGCGCGGGAACTGGAAGTCGGGGTCGGTCAGCGAGATGTCCTGCGCCGCGGCCGCGCCGAGGTTACGCGGCTGATTGTTCGGATCGGGGTTGAACGCGGGACGCACGCACGATCCCGAACAGGTCAAGCTCACCTGCTCGATGCCCGTGCCGCCGTACGCGTTGGAGATCCAGACGAACGGCGCGCGGCCCTGGAAGATGCCGATGCCGCCGCGCAGCTGCTGCTTGCCGGCTTGGCCGATGTCCCAGTTGAAGCCGACGCGCGGCTCCCAGGTGATGTTCTCGGACGCGACGTCCGAGGTGTTGTAGCCGAGAAGGTTCTGCACGTTGGCGTTGAAGGACGGCGTGGTGTCGAACTGCGGGCGATCGGCGCGCAGGCCGAGGGTCAGCGTGACGCCGTGGCCGACGCGCCACTGGTCGCTGGCGTAGAGGCTGTACTGCGCGGCCTTGAACTGCGTGGGACGCTTCGGATCGGCGCCCGTGGCGAAGCTGATCGCGTACTGGCTGGGCGTTCCGGCCTGCAGCGCCGCCAGGTCGGGGAAGAGGTAGTAGCCGTAGAAGTCCGAGATGAACGTGTTCGCGAACTTGAACATCTGGTTGCTGGTGCCGAGCACCAGGCTGTGGTTGCCGAACGTCCAGGTGAAGTCGTCCGTGAGCTCGAGGATGTCCTGATCCAGCGCGTTTGCGCCGGAGAAGCGCTCGATGCCCGTCTGGAGCGAGCCCTGGCGCTGCGCGGCGCCGATCTCGATGGTCGGGAACAGGTCTCCCGGCGTCTCGCGGTGCTCGCGGATGGTCTGCCAGCCGACGCGCGCTTCGTTGAACATGTTCGCGTTCAGCACGCTGTTCAACTGAGCCACGGTCGAGTTGGTCTTGCTGGGGAAGAGGTAGACGTTGTTCGGGAAGTAGAAGCGGCTGGCGGTGCGGGAGAAGCTCGACGGCGCGTTGGTGTTCTGCGCGTCGACGTAGTTGTGACGGAGGGTGAGGTTGTTCGAGCTGCCGATGTTCGCGTCGATGCGGCCGAAGAACAGCTTGCTGACGCTTGCGAACGTGATGTCGTTCAGATCGCCCGAATCGTAGTTGTACTTGGTCTTGAGGAAGTTTGCGACGTCGAAGGCGTTCGGCGTTCCGGCGTAGACACCGGGGTACGGGTCGGGCTGGCCGGCGGGCGTCGCCTTGCGCGCGTTGCTGATCGTGGTGCACTCCGCGAGGTCGATGCACGCGCGCGTGCCGTTCGGCTGGTCGCGGGTGTTCTTCTCGCCGCTGACGAAGAAGAACAGGCGGTCGCGGATGATGCGTCCGCCGAGGCGGCCGCCGTACTGGGTCTGGTCGAACGCGGCCAGCGGCGGAAGCGTTTCGTTCTCGCCGACGTAGTCGAGGTTGCGCTGCGTGCCGAAGATGGAGCCCGTGAAGTCGTTCGTTCCCGAGCGCGTGACGGCGTTCATGCCGCCGCCCGTGAAGCCGCTCTGGCGCACGTCGTAAGGCGAGATGAGGATCTGGATCTCCTGGATGGCGTCCAGCGTGATCGGCTGCGTTTCCGAGCCGCCGCCCGGCGTACCGGACGAGGACAGGCCGAACAGGTCGTTGTTGACCGCGCCGTCGATGGAGATGTTGTTGTAGCGGTTGTTGCGGCCCGCGATCGTCATGAACGTGCCGTCACCGGTGAGGCTGGTGGTGACGTACGGGTTGGTGCGCGCGAAGTCCTGCAGCTGGCGGTTGACCGTCGGCAGCGACTCGATCGTCTCTTCCGAGACCTGCGTCGCCGAGCCGGTGCGGTTCGGGTTGATGACGTCGTCCGCCGTGGCCGTGACCGTGATGGCCTCGGAGACGGTGGCCAGCGCCATCTTCATCGCCACCTCGGCGGTCTGGCCGAGACCGACCTGGACGTTCTTGGCCTCGCCGGGACGGAAGCCCTCGAGACTCGCGGTGATCGTGTACGGACCACCGACGCGAACGTTCGGAATGAGGAAGCGGCCGTTCGCGGCGCTGACCGTGTCGTACCGCGTGCCGGTCGGCGTGTGAACCGCTTCGATGGTGACGCCCGGGAGCGCATCCGTTCCCGAGAGGACCGAGCCGGCGATGTTGCCGGTGGTCAACTGTGCAAAAGCGGCCGGAGCGAGCGCCATCACCGCGCACGCCACGACCAGAAAGAACCTTTTGAAGAATCGGTTCTGCGGATCGGACATTCAATCCTCCTGTGGATCTGAACGAGCTGAAATTCGCGCGGCTCGGACGAAAGACGCGCCAAAGGTTTGCGTGCGATACGGTACCGCAAGGGCGGTCCGGCGTAAAGCGACGAAGACGTAAAAATCGGGAGAAGGCGGCGGCGCATCGCGCCGCCGCTCAGAAGCTCTTCAGGAATGCGTCGTTGCTCGGAAACTTCTGGAGCCGCTCCAACAGCATCTTCATGGCCGTCATCGGATCCGTTCCGGCCAGCGCGCGGCGGAGTGTGTGCATCTTCGTCAGCACCGTCGGCGGGAGGAGTTTCTCCTCTTTGCGCGTGCCCGTCTGGCCGATGTTCATGGCCGGGAAGATGCGCCGCTCGAAGAGGCCGCGGTCCAGCACGATCTCCGTGTTGCCCGTGCCCTTGAACTCCTGGAAGATCACTTCATCCATGCGCGAGCCCGTGTCCACCAGCGCCGTGGCGATGATCGTCAGCGAGCCCCAGTCCTCGGCATTGCGCGCCGCGCCGAAGAAGCGCCGCGGCTTCTCCATCGTGCGCGCGTCGATGCCGCCCGACAGGATCTTGCCCGAGCCGCGCTGCTCGTTGTTGTACGCGCGCGACATGCGCGTGATCGAGTCGCACAGGATGACCACATCCTTCTTGATCTCCACCAGGCGCCGTGCGCGCTCGAGGATGATCTCGGCGAGGTGAATGTGGCTGTCCGCCGTCTCGTCCGAAGACGAGGCCACGACTTCACCCTGCTCCACGCTGCGGCGAAAGTCCGTGACTTCCTCGGGGCGCTCGTCCACGAGCAGCACGAACAGGATCACGTCCGGATGATTGAGATTGATGCCGTGCGCGATGTCCTTGAGCAGCGTCGTCTTGCCCGCTTTCGGCGGCGCGACGATCAGGCATCGCTGCCCTTTGCCGATCGGCGAGAGCAGGTCGAGCACGCGCGTCGTCAGACGCTCCGGCTCCGTCTCCAGCTTGAACATCTCGTTCGGATCGATCGAGATCAGCTCCGAGAACGGCCGGCGCGACTCGCGGTACTCCTCGAGCGGCACGCCTTCGACCGTCTCCAGTCCGATCATCTCCAGACCATTGCCGGTGCGGCGGGCCTGGCCGCCGAGGAGGAGGCCGGCCTGGAGATGCAGGCGTTCGACGGTGGAGCGCGGAACGATCGGATCGCCCGGCTGCTGGTGATAGCTGTTGGCCGGATCGACGAGGATGCCCGTGCCGTTCTGCTTGAGGAACAGGACGCCGCTGACGGCGACGAGCTCACCCGGGGCGACGTCGATCGGCGGAGCGGACGAGCCGTTCTCCTGCGCCGGACGGCGATCGTCGCTCGGTCGGCCTCGGCCGCGCGCCCGGCGCCGCCGGTTTCTGCCGGCACCGCCGCCGCTGCCTCCTCCGCCGCGATACTGGGCGGGGGGAAGTGCTTCGTTTCCTGGTTCCGGACGATGCCCGTTGCCGGCGGGCTGTCCGCCCTCGGCTCCGGCACCACCCGTGCGGCGTCTGCGACGACGCCGCTTACGCGGAGTGCGATCTTCTGGTGTCATTTGAACTCAATCAAAAGTTGTTGCCTACTGAGCTTTTCACCTGCGAGCCCGGGAACCGACGATGTCGGGGGCGGAGAGTCAACTCTCAACGCCTCGGAAATGCTTTACGCGATCGTCGCGCGAGGTGCGGACGTAGTATCGGGAAGTCGCCGCAGAAAAGCAAGCGGAGAGACGATTGGCGGTTGACGGTTGCCCGTTGGCGGTTCGTGAGTTGGTACCGCGTCTCGTTCACAACATCTGCATCGTGAGGGCACGAGGCGCACGCCTTCGACGGCCAGGTGTGCGGCCACCGAACCGCCAACCGCCAACCGTCAACCGCCAACCAACACCTGACAACGCCACCACTCTGTGACAAAATCACCGCCACCAATCCCGAACCATTTCTTTGGGCCATCAATGTCAGAAAACATTCTCGTTGTCGAGTACGAGCCCCGCTACACCGACCGCGTGCGGCAGGCGCTGACCGGTCAGCCTTTCAATCCGACCTTCGCCAAGGACGGCGAGGAGGCCATGCGCGCGCTCGACGGCGCGTCGCCGCGCCTGATCGTCCTCTCCTCGGTCGTCCCCAAGGTCAGTACGACGGAGCTGATCCGCGCCATCCGCGGCCGCAACGCGCTGCAGAACACTCCCATCCTGCTCACGGTCTCCGGCTACAACGGCAAGAGTCCGCAGCAGGATGCGCAACGCGTCGGAGCCTCGGACATCCTTCCCAAGCCCTACTCCGAGACCGAGTTCCTCGGCAAGGTGCAGCAGATGCTCGGCGTCACCGGCGACGCCACCGTCAAGCTCACCTCCAACGAGATCTTCGGCGACCTCGTCGACGACAAACCGGCCGCTCGCAAGCCCAACACCGGCTCGCGCACCAGCGGCGACGTCGACAAGATGCTCAGCGACACCCTCGGCGGCATGATGCCGAAAAAGCGCGAGCCGGTGTCGTCGCCCACCGTGGCCGTCCCCAAACCGAAGTCCACCTCCGAGCTCGACAAGATGCTCAGCGACACGCTCTCCGGTCTCGAGAAGAGCGCGCGCAAGAACACGTCGCCCGGCGCCACGCCGCGTCCCGCGACGCCGGCGCCTCCGCCTCCGATGCCCGATCCCGCCAGGACCGAGCGCTTCGACACCGCGAAGATGCAGGCCTACGTGCAGCAGCCCGATCGCGTGCCGGTCTCACAACCCGTGCTCACGCCGCCCGAGCCGCAGCGCGTGTTCGAAGACGAAGAGCCCACCGACGGCATCCGCTTCGGCCAGTACGTGCTGATCGAGAAGATCGCCACGGGCGGCATGGCCGAAGTCTGGAAGGCGCGCATGCGCGGCGTGGAAGGCTTCCAGAAGATCGTCGCCATCAAGAAGATCCTTCCGCATCTCTCCGACAACCAGGACTTCATCGAGATGTTCGTCGATGAGGCGAAGCTGGCCGCGCAGCTCAATCACAACAACATCATCCACATCTACGACCTCGGCAAGATCCAGAGCTCGTACTACATCGCGATGGAGTTCGTCGACGGGTACGACCTCAAGACCATCCTTCGCCGCGGCGAGGATCGCGGTCATCCGATGACCGTGGAGCTGGCGCTGTTCATCGCGTCCAAGCTCGCCTCCGCGCTCGACTACGCGCATCGCAAAAAAGACTTCGAAGAAAAGGAGATGGGTCTCGTTCACCGCGACGTCTCGCCGCAGAACGTGCTCGTCTCGCAGGAAGGCGACATCAAGCTGTGCGACTTCGGCATCGCCAAGGCGGCCTCGAAGGCCTCGCACACGCAGGCCGGCGCGCTGAAAGGCAAGCTGCAGTACATGTCGCCCGAGCAGGCCTGGGGACGCACGATCGACCGTCGCTCGGACATCTTCGCCCTGGCCACCGTGCTGTTCGAGATGCTCACCAATCGCAAGCTCTTCACGGGCGACAACGAGCTCTCGATCCTCGAGCAGGTGCGTGAGGCGCGCGTGCAGCCGCCGTCGCTCTACAACGACGAGGTCACGCCGGAGATCGACAAGGCCGTCATCAAGGCGCTGCAGAAAGATCCGACCAACCGCTATCAGACCGCGGGTGAGATGGCGCGCGATCTCGACGCCATCCTCTATTCATTCAAGCCCACTCCGACCAGCGCGGACCTCGCGATCTACATGCATCGCATCTCCACGCCGGAGCCGGAGCCGTTCGATTCCGCGGCCACGATGATCGACACGCCGCTGCCGGTGGTCGCGCCCGCGCCGCCCGCACCGGCCCCCGCGCCCGCGCCGGTGCACAGCGCGCCGGCAACGGTCGCGACGCCGATGCCCGCGGCCGCGGCAGCAGTTGCTGCGGCGCCGATGGCGATGCCGCAAGAGTACGACCAGCCGAAGAGCGGCAAGTCGCCGGTGATGCTCGCCGTCATCGGCCTGATCGTTCTCGGCGTGATCGCCGCCGCCGCGTGGTACTTCATGCGCGGCTCGTCGAAGCCGGCGGCGGCCAAGACCGTCGCCGCCGCAACCACCACTTCTCCCATCACCACCACCGCGGCGCCGTTGACCGGCACCGTCGTGCCGGTTGGTACCGACACCGCCGCGACGGGCACGCTCGCCGCTCCGACCACGACCGCGCTCGATCAGTCGGCCGTCGATCAGGAAGTGGCGCGGCGCCTGGCCGCCGAGCGCGCGCGACTCGAGGCGCAGAACCAGCAACAGCAGCAGACCCAGACCGTCGCGCCGGCGCGTCCCGTGCCGCCGCCGGTACAGACGCAGACCGCCGCTCCTGAGCCCGTGCGCGAAGAGCCGCGTCCCGTGCCTCCGCCGCCTGTGCAGACGCAGACCGCCGCGCCCGAGCCCGTGCGCGAAGAGCCGCGTCCCGAGCCGCAGGTGGCGCGCGCGCGCGAAGGCGATCTCGTTCCCGCCGGCACGCCCGGCCTCACGGCCCCCCGGCTCACGCGCCGCGGCGCGGTCACTTATCCGCCCATCGCGCGCGCGCAACGCGTGCAGGGCGTCGTCATCATGAGCGTCCTCGTCAACGAGAACGGCAACGTGGTGGACGTGAAAGTGATTCGCGGCGTCCCGCAGCCCGTCGGCCTCAACGAAGCCGCCATCCAGACCATGCGCCGTTCCAGTTTCTCGCCCGCCACCAAAGACGGCGTGCGCGTGAAGTCGTACGTGACGGTGCCCATCGAGTTCAAGCTATGATGAAAACGGAGGTTCAGTAATGCCGGTTCTGACCGACCAGCAGCGAAAGTTCTACGAGACCACGCTTCAGGTGACGAAGCAGGAGATCAGCGATCTCAAGGACCAGATCGAAGAAGAGCTGGCCAAGGTGAAGGATCGCATCGCCGAGCTGCAGTCCGCGATCAACGCATCCAAGCAGATGTACTCCGCCGCCTGCCAGCGCCTCGGCGTGAACAACGATCTCGACGACGACGATGGCGGAGAAGCCTGAACGATGAATGACGAGCGATGAACGATGAGCCGCGGCCTCCGTTCATCGCTCATCTCTCATCTCTCCTCGCTTGCCGCCGCGCTGCTTTTGCTGGCCTGCGGCGAGCGGCCCCCAGCGACAACGCAAGACGATCTCGGACGCGACGTCGCGTTGCCGCGCGACGTGCGCCGCGTCGTCACGCTTTCTCCGAACCTGACGGAGATGGTGTTCGCCGTCGGCGCGAACGATCGTCTCGTCGGCGCGGATGACTTCTCGAACTTTCCGATCGACGCGCGCCGTCTCCCCAAAGTCGGCGGCATGCAGCCGAACCTCGAGAAGATCGTGCAGCTCAGGCCCGATCTCGTTCTGGCGTCGACGGAAGGGAATCACCCCAGCCTCGCGCCCGCACTCGCCGCGGCGAAGATTCCGCTGTTCGTGATTCGCACGGATCGTGTCGCGGAGATCGCGCCGGCGATGAAACGCGTCGGCGACCTGCTGCATGCGCCGCGCACGGCGGACGCGGTGCGCGAGCTGGAAGTGGCCATGGAAAACCAGCGCCGCCAACGCCCCGAGAAACGGCGCGTGCTGTTCGCGGTCTGGACCGATCCGCTCTACGTCGCCGGACGCGAGACGTTCACCGATGATCTCTTCGCACTGACCGGCGCGGAGAACGCCGTCAACGTGAAAGGGTGGCCGCAGTACTCGCTGGAGTCGCTCGTCGCCGCGCCGCCGGATCTCATCCTCTATCCGCGCGGCGCCGTCACCGAACAGCAGGTGGCCGCGCTGCTGAAGCGCGCCGGGTTACAGACGCGTGTCATTGCGGTGCACGAAGACATCTTTCAGCGCCCCGGCCCGCGCATGCCCGATGCGGCAGCTTCGCTGAATGCGATACTGGATTTGGATGCACATCGCCCAGGTGAACATCGGCCGGGTGAAAGCGCCGCTCGATGACGCGGTCATGGCGGCGTTCGTGGCACGCCTGGACGAGATCAATCAACTCGCCGACGACGCGCCGGGCTTCGTCTGGCGTTTGAAGTCGGAGCAGGGACCGTCCAGCTATCTCCGCCCGTACGACGACGAGCGCATCCTGGTCAACATGTCGGTGTGGACGTCCATCGACGCGTTGAAAGAGTACGTCTACAAGACCGCGCACGCGGAAGTGCTGCGCCAACGCCGCGAGTGGTTCGAGCACTTTGACGGCGCGTACCTCGCCATGTGGTGGGTGCCCGAGGGACACGTGCCGACGGTTGAGGAGGCGAAGTCGCGGCTGGAGCATCTGGAAGCGCACGGCCCCACGCCGTTCGCGTTCACGTTCAAGACGATCCCCGCCACCCCCGTGTCCTCCTGAGCGGAGCGCAGCGGAGTCTGAGGACCTTTCAGCACGCCAACGGAAAGGTCCTTCGCTGTCTACGCAGCTCAGGATGACGCTGCCGGTCCATTACACTCGCGCGAACTTGATCCGTCCCATCGCCCTCCTCGCGCTGCTCCTGGCGATCGCTATCGCCCTCGGCGTGTCGTTCGGCGCCGCGCACATCTCCTGGAACGACGAGACCGCGCGCACGATCCTGCTGCGCATCCGTTTGCCGCGCGTGCTTCTCGCCGCGGCCATCGGCGCGACGCTTGCGGTTGCGGGCGTCACCTTTCAAACGCTGCTCCGCAACGCGCTCGCCGATCCGTTCATCCTCGGCGTCTCCGGTGGTGCGGCGGCAGGTGCCGCCATCGCCACCGCGTTGCGGCTGGCGCGCTTTCCCGGAGTCGTGCCGCTGGTGGCGTTCGTCGGCGCGTGCGGCGCAACGGCCGCCGTGTTTCTCCTCGCGCGCAGACGCGAGCACACCGATCCCACGCGGCTGTTGATCTCCGGCCTCGTGCTGAACGCGTTCTTCTCCGCGATCATCCTCATCTCCTTCGCGTTGTCGCGCGCCGCGGATCTCACCGCCGCGCTGCGCTGGATGATGGGCAGCGTCTTCGGCGCGTCCTGGAACGACGTCGCGCTGCTCGGCGCGCTGCTCCTCGTCGCGATGCTGCTGCTCGCCTTCATCGCCAACGATCTGCGCCTGCTCGCATTCGGCGAAGAAGACGCGAAAGCGCGCGGCGTGGACGTCGAGCGCGTGAAGCTGATCGGCTTCGGCGTCGCTTCCATCGTCACCGGCGCGGCGGTGGCCGTCAGCGGCATCATCGGCTTCGTGGGACTGCTCGTTCCCCATCTCATCCGCCTGATCTGGCGCCGCGACTTTCGTTTTCTCCTGCCGCTCTGCGCCCTCGGCGGCGCCACGCTGCTCGTGCTCGCGGACCTGCTGTCGCGCGTGATCGTCCCCGACGCCGAACTGCCCATCGGCGCGTTCACCGCGATTCTCGGCGTGCCTTTTTTTCTGTCGCTGCTGCGGAGAGCGCGCTGATGCTCTCGCTGCGGAACGTCTCGTATTCGTACGCGACCAGCGACGCCGTTCGCGACGTCACCTGCGCGATCGGCGAGCGCCAGCTCGTCGCGCTCACCGGCCCGAACGGCTCGGGGAAATCGACGCTCTTGAAGATGATCGCGCGCGTGATTGAGCCTCATCGCGGCGACCTCGCTTTCGAAGATCGCGACGTGAAGCAATGGCCGGCGAAGGAGTACGCGAAACGCGTCGGCTATCTGCCGCAGGATCCCGATCCCGCCTTTCCGATGCGCGCCATCGAAGTCGTGGTCTCCGGCCGTGCTCCGTACCTCGGCCGCTTCGCCTGGGAAACGGCCGGCGATTGGGACGAAGCGGAGAAAGCGCTGCAACTGTGCGACGCGGCGCATCTCCGCGATCGCTACCTCGACGAGATGTCCGGCGGCGAGCGCAAGCGCGTGTTCCTCGCGCGCGTGCTGGCGGGCACGCCGCGACTGATCGTGCTCGACGAGCCGCTGGCCGCGCTCGATCTCTCGCACGTCCAGCAGTTCTCGCGGCTCCTACGCGACGTCGTGGATCGCACGGGTTGCACGGTGCTCTTCGCCGCGCATGACCTCAACTGGGCTGCCGCGCACAGCGACCGCATGCTGGTCATGCAGCGCGGCGCGCTGGCGCTCGACGCACCGCCGTCCGAGGTGATGCGCGAGGA
>DATLBM010000105.1:0-7889 GCA_035526885.1 Thermoanaerobaculia bacterium
CACGAGGAAGTGGCCGCCTCGCTCAAGCGCCGGTTCCGTCACATCCTCGTCGACGAATACCAGGACACGAACAAGCTGCAGGCGGACATCATCGACTCGATGGCCTCGGAGCGCCGCAACGTGATGGTGGTCGGTGACGACGCGCAATCGATCTACTCGTTCCGCGGCGCGTCGTTCGAAAACATCCTCACCTTTCCGCTGCGATTCCCCGAGACGCAGATCTACAAGCTGGAGACGAACTACCGCTCCACGCGCCAGATTTTGCGGCTGGCCAATGCCTCCATCGCGGCCAATCGCTTCCAGTTCCGCAAGGAACTGCAGGCCGTGCGCGGCGACGGCCCCGATCCCGCGGTGGTCGGCGTGGACGACGTGTACGAGCAGGCGAACTTCATCGCCCAGCGCATCCTGGAGCTCCGCGACGAGGGCGAGAAGCTGAGCGAGATCGCGGTGCTCTATCGGTCGCACTACCAGTCGTTGGAGCTGCAGATGGAGCTGTCGCGGCGACTGATCCCGTACGAGATCCGCAGCGGCGTGCGCTTCTTCGAGCAGGCGCACATCAAGGACGTGCTGGCATACCTGAAGCTGGTCTCGAACACGCGCGACGAGCTGTCGTGGAAGCGGATGCTCAAGCTCTATCCGAAGATCGGCGAGAAGACGGCGTCCGAGGTCTGGGCGCGGATCATGACGGCGAACAATCCGTTGGATGCGTTTCTGCGCGGGCCGGCCGCCGGCGCGTATCCGCCGGGACGCGGCGTCGCGGGCTCGCTCGACAGCGCGCGCGACGTGCTCCGTCTCATCTCCGGCGATTCCATGAAGCGCAATCCGTCGGAGACCATTCGCGTGATCGTCGAGCGCGGCTACGGCGATTACGCGCGGGCGAAGTTTCCGAACGCGCAGGCGCGGCTCGACGATCTCGAACAGCTCTCGCAGTACGCGCTGCGCTATGACGACGTGGAGCAGTTCCTCGACGAAGTGGCCCTGGCCAATCCGATGGCCGGCGAGGACGTCGCGGTCGTCGGTCCCGAGGATGAAAAGATCGTGTTGTCGTCGGTGCATCAGGCCAAGGGACTGGAGTGGCGCGCCGTGTTCGTGATGTGGCTCGCCGATGGACGCTTTCCCTCGCAGCGCGCGCTGCGCGTGCCGGGCGGCATCGTGCGCATCCCGCCCAACCGCGTGCACGAGGCGCTGCCGCTCCTCGAAGGCGCGACGCAGGACGCGCCGGTCATCGACGAGCAGGGCACGCGCGAGCTGGTCATTCCCGGCGAGGAAGAGGAGCGTCGCCTCTTCTACGTCGCGGTGACCCGAGCCATGCAGGAGCTGTATCTCGTCTTCCCCGTCATGGCTCGCGACCGCGCCGGCATGGACGTGCTGATGGAGCCGTCGCGCTTCGTGCGCGAGCTTCCGGGCGACGTGTTCGAGAAGTGGGTCATCGGTTCGGAGTGAGGCGATGCTAAGCGCGGGTTTTCTCCTGGTGAAGTCCGTCCCGCGACCTGAGCACGTCTCGCCGGAATGGGTCGACGGCGACGTGATCAGTGCCAGCGCGTGTATCTGTCCCGCAGTTCCCAGGACCGTACGCAATCTCGTGGACCGTAACGCCGGATCCCGAGCGCGAAGAGCTGCTGATCGAAGCGGGCATTCCTCAGGAACGGCGCGAGCGCGCGATCGCTTGGGCGACGGAGACGTTCGATGAGGCATTCGGTTGGCCGGGAGTGTTCTACACCGTCGACGCCGCTCTCGCCGCACGTGCTCAGTTCTACGCACACGAGTCGCCGATGAAAGTGATCGGCCTCGGCCTGCCTGAGGATCTCGCCGAGGGCTTCATCATCGACGCGACGCCGCCGCAGTCGCCTCCGGGCTACGCACCGAACGGCGAGTCCGGCTACCTCGAATGCGTGCGGCAGAAACGTCCCTTGCCGCCGGACGGCCGCGTCCTCGGATACGAGGCACTGAACCTTTTCATGGGAATGCTGGGGGACTCGTGGCTCTGCAGCGGCCTGGAAAAGGAGCTCGACCTCCGTGCCGGCGCATATGGCCTGATCGCATCGCTGGAAGACGCGGCGCGTTGCTGCGCGGCCATCGACGCCGGCAAGGTCGCCGCGGAAAATGGGCCCTGGTACCCGTTCGTGCTCATCGAATATTGATGTTCACCGCCGCGTCATGACTTTCTTTCGCGACGGGCGTACGTTGCACCCATGCTCGCCTTCGCGTTGTGGCTGCTCGCGCGGCTGATGGTTTCGACGGATGCCCCCGCGCCGGCCAAAGCCGATTTCGCGCGAGACGTCCGCCCCATCCTGGAGCGCCGCTGCCAGCCCTGCCATTTCGAGGGCGGCAAGATGTACGCGCGGCTTCCGTTCGATCGTCCCGAGACCATCAGCAAGCTCGGCGAGAAGCTGTTCACGCGGATCAAGGCACCGGACGAGCAGAAGGTCATCCGCGCGTTTCTCGCGCAGCCCTGACCTCATACAATGCGCAGCGCATGCGCAAGCTCGCCTCCGCACTCCTCGCCGTCTCGCTGCTCGCGTGCGGCGGTGAGAAACCGGTCACTTCCACGACGACGGCAACCACGACGGCGGCGCAGACCGCGAATGCCGGTCCGCGCGACGGCGGCCGTCTCGTGCGGCGCATGGAGGCGGACGTCAACACGCTCAATCCCCTCCTGCAGAGCACCGAGGATGAGCGGCAGGTGCTGCAATATCTGTTCGATCCGCTGATCGATTTCGATCAGAACCTCGAGCCCATTCCCGGCACGGTCGCGAAGTGGGAGATCCTCGACGGCGGCAAAACGTACGTCCTGCACCTCGATCCGCGCGCGACGTTCAGCGACGGAAAACCGGTCACGGCCGAGGACGTGATTTTCACGCTGCAGACCATCGTGGGCAGCGACGCCGTGCAGTTCGCGGCGTGGTTCGACGCATTGGACAAGGACAGGACGCAGGCCGTCGACGACAAGACCGTGCGCGTTGCGTTCAAAGAAGCGCGCGCGCCGCAACTCGTGTACTTCAATATCCCCGTCGTCCCCAAGCACGTTTATTCGAAAGGAAAGTTCGACCAGGTGCGCGCGGTCGTAGGAAACGGCCCGTATGTACTCGACCGGCGAGTGACCGGCAAAAACATTTTTCTCAAGCGCAATGAAAAGTACTGGCGCGAGAAGCCGCACTTTGACCAGGTCGTTTTCCGTGTCGTCGAAGACGACACGGTGGCGTGGAACGCGCTCAAACGCGGCGACATTCACGTGACCCGCCTCAATAACGACGCGTGGTTCCGCGTCAAGGACGAGCCGGCGGTCACGGATCGCATTGCGTTCTATGAGTCCTATGAGCTGATGTACAACTGCATCCCCTGGAACCTGAAGGATCCGTTGTTCCAGGACGTGCGCGTGCGCCGCGCATTGGCGATGGCATACGACACCGACACCATCATTCAGAAGCTCTATCACGGCAACGCGCGGCCGGTCTCCGGCCCCTTTTTGCCCGACAGTTGGGCAATCAATCCGAACGTGCACCATGTCGATTACAACCCGCAAGGCGCCGCCGCTTTGCTCGGGTCGGCGGGCTGGATCGATTCGGACAAGGACGGCGTGCTGGATCGCGACGGAAAGAAATTCGCGTTCACGTTCCTCGTTCCGCAGGGCAGCGCGGTCTCCTCCGCGCAGGCCCAGATCTATCAGGAATCTCTCAAAAAACTCGGCGTGCAGATGACCATCAGCACCGTCGACGGCGCGGCATTCTTCGATCGGATGCTCAAAGGCGATTTCCAGGCCGCGTTCATGGCCTGGACCATCGATCCCGATCCCGATCCGTTTTCGCTGTTCCATTCGTCGCAGGTGCCGCCGGCGGGATTGAACATCGTTCATTATGTGAATGCCGAGGGGGATCGGCTGCTGGAGCGCGGGCGGGCGGAATTCGATCGCAGCCGCCGCGCGGACATCTATCGCCAGTTTCACGAATTGATCGCCGCCGATCAGCCGTACCTGTTCATGATGCAGGTCGGACTGAAGTGGGGCGTCGACAAGCGCATTCAGAACGTGAAAGCGGCCAAAGGCGTGGGACTGTTTCTGTGGCGCCCGGGCCCGTTCGGCTGGTGGATGCGGGAGTCCTGATGCGCCTTTTGCTCATTTCCAGCTCGAATGTGCACGGCTACGGCTATCTCGATCACGCCGAGCCCGAATTGCGCCGCCTTCTATCCGGCGTGCGCAGCGTTTCGTTCGTGCCGTTTGCATTGCAGAACCACGGCGCGTACACGGCCAAAGTGCGCGACCGGCTGCGACTGATGGGCCTCGAGGTGACGCAGGTGCGCGGCGCGGCGGAGATTCATGAGGCCGAGGCGATTTTCATCGGCGGCGGCAATACGTTTCGCCTGCTGAAGCGGCTTTATGACGACGATCTGATCGACGCGATCCGCAAACGCGTTCGCAACGACGGCGTGCCGTACATCGGCTCCAGCGCCGGAACGAACGTGGCCACGCTTTCGATCAGGACCACGAACGACATGCCCATCGTCTACCCGCCGTCGTTCGATGCGCTGGGCCTGGTGAACTTTCAGATCAACCCGCACTATCTCGATCCCGATCCGGACAGCACGCACAAGGGCGAAACGCGCGAGGAGCGCATTCGCGAGTTCCATGAGGAGAACGAAACGCCCGTGGTGGGACTGCGCGAGGGCGCGATGCTGCGCGTCGAGGACGACGTCATTACGTTGGTGGGCGACAAGCCGGCGCGCATTTTCCGGCGCGGACTGGAGCCGGAGGAGTTGCCGCCGGGATCGCGCGTAGACTTGTAGCGTGCGCAGGCTGCTTCTCCTGCTGTCGTGCGTCGCGTGCGCCACGCCGCGTCCCCAGCGCTTCGGCTGCACGCAGTTCGAGGGGATGTACATCTTCGATCCGAAACTCTGCCGCGTGTCGCACGCCGCACTGCCTCTCAACGTCGTGTACGAGATGTTCCCTGACGGCGGGATGCTGCCGGACGAGCCAACGATGATCGGCGTCCATCAGGACGGGTGCAGCAACGTCTCGATGGCCATGTACCGCCGCGCCTTCGCGCTCGATGGCGCATGGCGCGACGGCGCACTGACCTCGGACGACACGCATCGCTCGAACCTTCCCGCGCCCATCGCCATCGGCTCGACCGGCACTTACTACTGGCGCCTCGCGCGCGAGAGCGACACGACGCTGTTGTACACGACCGGCTACCGCGAGCGAGGCCTGTTCGTGCTCATCCCCTACTACGCGCGCGTCTCGACGACCTGCCGCCTCACAGCTTCACCTTCTTCAGCTTCGGCACCGCTCCCGGCTCCACCACCACGTCGATGATGCCGATCGAGGCGCCGCTCTCGGACTCGGCGATCACGCGCCAGCGTCCCGGCGTCACGCGAGTCTTGTACGTGTAGCCGCGGTAGCCGCCTTCGCGTCCGCCCGAGATCGTGAACGGCACCACGCCCATGTTGCGCCATTCGTCGCCGGCGTCGTAGAGCCAGCGGTGGCGAATGGTCGTTTGGATCCCTCGCGGCACGAAGACGGACGTAAAGCAGTACATCCGGTCGCCGGCGTCGTGAAACGTCGTCGAGGAGCGCTTCCAGAAGCGCCATCGCGACGACTCCACCATGGCCACGTAGCCGTCCGCGCGATGAGTCACGGAGTGCGCGATCAGCATCTCCTTCTTCACCAGCGGCACGGGCGGAATGATGTTGAAGACGTGCAGCGTGAGCATCAGCGCAGCCACGGCGATCGACGGCCACACCGACGCCGCCTCCGTCTTGGACACCTTCCGCAGCGCCAGCACCAGCGCCACCGCGACCAGCGTGCCGAGATAGAACCAGAACGTGGAGATGCTGCGGAAGAGGTGCGCGAGCGCGAAGTTGAAGAACATCGCGGCGCTCATCGTGAACAGCGTCCACGAAAGCGTGAGCTCGCTGTAGCGGCTCTCCAGAAACTCGTTGCCGAGCAGAAGCGCCGCCAGCCCGATCACCACCAGGTACTCCGGCAGCCCGCTGGAGCTGAGGAAGTAGAAGATGAACAGCGCGCTGAAGATGCCTCCGAAGAAGAACTGCAGCACGGCTTTGAGGTACTGCGAGCCCTTGAACGCGACGCCACTCCCGAGGGCGACGAGGATCGTCGCCGCGCCCGCCAGGTAAGCCAGAAGAATGAACAGGTCGAGCGAGGTGATGGATCGGCCGAGGGTGATCGCGTCCCAGAGGAAGCCGCCGATGAAGAATGCGGCCGGCGCCCACGGACGGACGCGCTCGTATGTGCTGCGGACTTTCTCCCGGACTGCCACGGCGCGAGAGGATACGTGAAACGCTTTCCGGTTTTCGCTCACTATCGAGTGATGTAGGACGGAGAGCTCCAATCCTCATCGTGGCAGCAGGCGCGGCGGCGTGTGGGTCGTCGCCGCGCCCATTTCGGCGGCGCGATAAGATCCGCGGCCATGCTGCCGCCGCAAACGGATTTCGAGGAAGCCGCCGTCGCGGAAAGCCGGGAGAAGGTCGAGGAGCCGCCGCTCTTCAAGGTGCTCCTGCACAACGACGACTTCACCACGATGGAGTTCGTGGTCTGGGTCCTGAACACGGTCTTCAACATGCCCGAGGAGCAGGCCATCCAGGTCATGCTCAACGTGCACCTGCGCGGCGTGGGCGTGGCCGGCATCTACACGTTCGAGATCGCGGAGACGAAGGTCGAGAAGGCCACCGCGCTGGCGCGGGAACAGGAATTCCCCCTTTTGGTTACGATGGAAGAAGCGTAGCGCTCCGCAACGAGAACCATGATCGCCAAGACCCTGCAAGCCACTTTCGAATTCGCGGTGAATGAAGCCATCCGCCGCCGCAACGACTACGTCACGCTCGAGCATCTGCTCTTCGCGCTGCTGCACGACCGTGACGTGGTGGACGTGATCCGCGCCTGCGGCGGCGACGTCGACGAGCTGAAAAAGCAGCTGGACTCCTTCATCGACAAGACCTACGAGCGCGTGGAGGACATGGACCTCCAGCCCACGCTGACGACCATGCTGCAGCGCGTGATCCAGTACGCGCAGCTGCACGCGCAGAGCTCCGGACGCAAGGAAGTGGACACGGGCCAGATGCTGGCCGCCATCTTCCAGGCCGAGAAATCGCATGCGGTCTATCTCCTCCGCAGCCAGGGCATCACCAAGCTGGACGTCCTCACCTACCTCTCGCACGGCATCCCGAAGGAAGGCGCGACGGAGATCACGCCCGCGGGAATCGCGACCGAGGAGGAAGGCAGCGCGCCGGTGCGTGATCCGCTGAAGAGCTTCGCCGTGAACCTGCTCGATCGCGCGGCGAAGGGCGAGATCGACCCGGTCATCGGACGTTCGACTGAGCTGGAGCGCACGATCCAGATCCTCTGCCGCCGCCGCAAGAACAATCCGCTTTACGTCGGCGAGCCCGGCGTGGGCAAGACCGCGATCGCCGAGGGACTGGCGCTCAAAATTCACGAAGGCGACGTGCCGGCCGTGCTCAAAGGCACGGAAGTGTGGTCGCTGGACATGGGCTCGGTGCTGGCCGGCACGAAGTACCGCGGCGAGTTCGAGGCGCGCCTGAAGGCCGTCATCGCCGCGCTGACGGAGAAGAAGAACGCCATCCTGTTCATCGACGAGATCCACACCATCGTCGGCGCCGGCGCGGTCAGCGGCGGCACGATGGACGCCTCGAACATGCTCAAGCCCGCCATCGCCTCGGGCAAGCTCCGCGTCATCGGCTCGACAACGTACGGCGAATACAAGCAATCCTTCGAGCGCGATCGCGCGCTGGCGCGGCGCTTCCAGAAAATCGAGATCGGCGAGCCGACCGTCGAGGAGACGGTCGAGATCCTCACCGGTCTGAAGAAGTATTACGAAGAGCACCACGGCGTGACGTTCACCCCCGAGGCCATCCGCCTC
>DATLBM010000106.1:0-11579 GCA_035526885.1 Thermoanaerobaculia bacterium
CTGCGCCGCGGACTGCCCTCCGTCGACACCGAAACGCGGGAGGCGCATCGCTCGCAGTGGGAGCGCAGCGACGTCACGGCCGTGCCGGCATGCGGCGTCGTGTGCGAAGCGATGCTGGCCATCGTCCTCGCCGCCGCCATGCGCGAGAAATTCGGCGGAGACAGCCTTGCGGACATGCGGGCGGCACACGATGCGTACCTGGCGCGATTGGCGCGGTACTAGCGATGAGAGGATGAACGTATTAGCGATGAGAGATGAACGATGAGCGATGAACAGAGCCCCGTCCCCGGTTCATCGCTCATCGCTCATCGTTCATCGTTCATCGCTCATCGTTCATCGCTCCGTAATCTCTTTCCCGTCACAACCAACGTCGTTTACCTCAATCACGCCGCCGTCGGACCTCTGTCCACGCGCGCGTACGAGGCCATGGAACTGCACGCGCGCGATCAGCGCGACTTCGGCGCGTTGCACTGGCGCGACTGGTACGCCGAGCACAAGGCCGCTCGCGAGTCCGCGGCGCGGCTCATCGGCGCTGAGGCGGGCGAGATCGCCATCATCAAAAACACGTCGGAAGGCCTGTCGTTCGTGGCCCAGGGGCTGCGCTGGCACGAGCGCGACAACGTCGTCACGACGGCGCTCGAATTCCCATCGAACTGGACGCCGTGGAAGCGCCTGGAGAAGCGCGGCGTCGAGTGCCGCGTCGCGGCGCTGCCCGACGTCGCGCACATCGAGCCGCTCATCGACAAGCGCACGCGGCTCGTCACCGTGTCCTCCGTCGCGTTTCACAACGGACTGGCCGCGGACCTGAAGGCGATCGGCGCGTTGTGCGCCGAGCGCGAGGTGCTCTTCTGCGTCGACGCCATTCAGAGCGTCGGCGTGCTGCCCATCGACGTGCGCGCGGCGCACGTCGACTTCCTCGCCGCGGACGGACACAAATGGATGTGCGGTCCCGAGGGCGCGGGGATTTTCTACGTGGCCAGGGAGCGCATCGACGAGCTGGACGTGATCGAAGAGGGCTGGACGAACATCGAGCGCGGCGGAAAGTTCATCGACTGCGGCCTGGAGTGGCTTCCCGACTCGCGGCGATTTCAGGCCGGCTCGCTGAACACGAACGGCATTTACGGCCTGCGCGCGGCCATCGATCTGCTTCTGGAGACCGGCATCGAGAAGGTGCAAGAGCACGCAATGAGCGTGGCCACGAAGCTCAGCGACGAACTGCAATCGATCGGCTGGAAAGCCCCGCTCCTCGGCTCGCCCATCGTCGGCGCCACTCCACCGAATGTAGAAAAATCGATCCTGTGGTACCACCGGCAGCTCGAGGAAAGAGGCATCGTCACCGCGCCGCGGGAAGGCCTGCTGCGCTTTTCCCCGCATTTCTACAACGACGAATCCGACGTCGCGCGGGTGATCGCAGTCTTGCGCGAGTTACCATAGTTCTCATGACGATCACGGCGATGCTGCTTTGCGTGATCGCGTTGGCAATCGGCGCGATCGTGGGATGGGTGATGGGGAGCGCGAAGAAGGGGGCCGAGTCGCAGCGTGCGCTGGCCGAGCGCGATCTCGCGCGCGACGAGCGCATGAAGAGCGACGCCGCGCGCGCCGACATGCAGCGCCGGCTCGAAACAGCACAGCAGGACCGCGCCGCCGCGCAGACGCAGGCCGACGAGACGCGCCGCCAGCTCGAGAATCACAAGCAGATCGAGGAGACGTTCGCCGCGCTGGCGCAGCGCGCGTTCAAATCCGTCTCCGAGAATCTCGTGCAGTCCAGCAAGACGCAGATCGACGGCTCGCTCTCGACGAAGACGGCGGAGATCGACGCGCTGCTCAAGCCGGTGCGCGACATGCTCGACACGTATCGCGGCGAGCTGCTCAAGAGCGAGCAGACGCGCAACACCGTCTACGGCGGCTTGCAGGAGCAGATCCGCGCGCTGATGACCGCGCAGGAGTCGACGCAGCGCGAGGCCTCGCGACTGGCCACGGCGCTGCAGTCGCCGACCGTGCAGGGATCGTGGGGCGAGATGTCGCTCAAGCGCTGCATCGAGCTGGCGGGCATGAGCGAGTACTGCCGCGACTTCGAGACGCAGCAGACCTTTACGAATGAAGAGGGCCGCCGTGTGCGCCCCGACGTGGTCGTGAACCTGCCGAACGAGCGCGTCATCGCCATCGACGTGAAGGCGCCGCTCAGCGACTACATCGCCGCCTGCAACGAGCTCGACGAAGTCCGCAAGTCCGCGCTCCTCGGCGCGCACGCGAAGAACATGCGCCGCCACATCGACGCACTGGCCAAGCGCGACTACCAGGCCAGCGTCGGCGAGACGCTCGACTTCACGGTCATGTTCATCCCCGGCGATCACTTCCTCTCGGCCGCGCTGTGCGCGGACGTCACGCTGATGGATTACGCCGCGGAGAAGCGCGTCTTCCTGGCCACGCCGACCGTGCTCCTGCCGCTGCTCCGCGCCGTTGCCGCGAGCTGGAAGGCGGAGAAGACCGAGGAGAACGCGAAGCGGATGCACGACGCGGCGGTGGAGCTGTTCACGCGCTTCGTCACGGTGATGGAGTACCTGACCGCGGTCGGCGATCAGTTGCGCAAGAGCGTGGACAGCTACAACAAAGTGATCCGCTCCATCGACACGCGCCTGTGGCCGAAAGGCGAGGAGCTGCAGCGCCTCGCGGGCAGCGGCAAGAAGCTCGGCGAGCTGGAGCAGCTCGAGGCCGTGCCGCTCGAGTCCGCGAAACTGCGGCTGACGATGCAGAACGAAGAGCCCGGCGAAGTGATCGCGATGCGTGAGTAGGTGTTGCCGTGTTGCCGGTTGCTGGTTGCCGGTGCGGTATCGCGAAGATTGACGGCATCGCGAAGATGCACCGGCAACCAGCAACACGGCAACCGGCAACCGTGTTACGATCCTCCCGCCATGACCACCTCACTTCAGGAGAACGAGCCGATGCCTGCGAGCGTTCGCTCGTCTCTTTGGCTCCTCCAGCTCGCCGATCACCGTAGTCGATAACTACGATTCCTTCACCTACAACCTGGTTCAGCAGATCGAGCGCCTGGCCGGCGAGCGATTGCGCGTCATCCGCAATGACGCCTTCGATCCGGTCGCGCTGCTGGACGCGAGGCCGAAAGCGATCGTCATCTCGCCGGGTCCGGGCACTCCCGCGCGCGCCGGCCGCTGCATCGAGCTGATTCAGGCCAATCGCGACATCCCCCTGCTCGGCGTCTGCCTCGGCCACCAGGCCATCGCCGAGGCGTTTGGCGCGCGCGTCGTGCGCGGGTCGCTGCCCGTGCATGGGAAAGTGAGCGAGGTCCATCATCGCGGCCAGCGTCTGTTCGCGAACTGCCCCGATCCGATGCACACCGCGCGCTATCACTCGCTCGTCGTCGAAGAGTCGACCGTGCCGGATTTTCTCGAGGTCGACGCGCACACCGATGACGGCGCCATCATGGCCATCTCGCACAAGTCGCGGCCGATCTTCGGGATCCAGTTCCATCCCGAGTCGTACGGCACGACCGGGGGCGACCAGCTGATCCTCAACTTCCTCGGAGGTCTCTCATGATTGCCGAAGCCATCAAGCGCGCTGTCGATGGTCAGGACCTCTCGCGCGAAGTGATGCAGGAAGTCTTCGGCGCGGTGATGGACGGCCGCGCGTCCGACGTCCAGAAATGCGCGCTGCTCATCGCGCTGCGGATGAAAGGCGAGACGCCGGACGAGATCACCGGCGCGGCGCTGGCCATGCGCGAGCGGGTCACGCCGCTCGATGTGCAGCGGGAAGATCTCGTCGACACGTGCGGCACCGGCGGCGACGGCCGCGGCACGTTCAACATCTCCACGATCGCGGCGCTGGTCGCGGCGGGCGGGGGCGCGAACGTCGCCAAGCACGGCAATCGCGCCGTCTCCTCGTCCTGCGGCAGCGCCGACGTCCTCTCCGCCCTCGGCGTGCACATCGATCTGAATGCGGCGCAGATGTCCGAAGTGTTGCGACGCGCGGGGATCGCGTTTCTCTTCGCGCCGAAGCTGCACCCCGCGATGGCCGCCGTCGCCGGCGTGCGCAAAGAGCTCGGCCTGCGCACGATCTTCAACGTCCTCGGTCCGCTCACGAACCCCGCCTTCGCCAAACGCCAGGTCCTCGGCGTGTACAACGAGCGCCTCGTCGAAGTGGTGGCGCGCGTGCTCGCCGCGCTCGGCGCGACGCACGCGCTGGTCGTGCACAGCCGCGACGGACTGGACGAGATTTCCGTGAGCGCGCCGACGCTCGTCTGCGAAGTGCGCGGCGGCGACGTGCGCGCATACGAGGTGACGCCCGAGGAGATCGGCGTGGGGAGGCATCCCATCGAGATGCTGGCGGGCGGCGACGCGCGCGCGAACGCGCAGATCGCGCGCGAGGTGCTGCAGGGCGCGAACGGCGCGAAGCACGACATCGTGGTCGCGAACGCCGGCGCTGCGCTGTACGTCGCCGGCGCCGCGGAGTCGATCCAGGACGGCGTGGCGCTGGCGAAGGAGTCGATCGCCAGCGGACGCGCGTACGAGAAGCTGCAGCAGCTGGTGAGCGAGTCGAACGCGGTGGGAGGTGCGGCATGACCGTCCTCGATCAGATCGTGGAGCGCACGCGCGAACGGTTACGCGACGAGGCGAAACCGGATCGCCGCGCGGCCGAGCAGATGGCTCAGTCGCGCGTGCCGCATGCCTTTCGCGAGGCCGTGAGGCGCGAGGGTGTGAACATCAACGCGGAGATCAAGTCCGCGTCGCCGAGCGCGGGCTCGATCGTCGACGATCCCGACATCGAAACCATCGCCGCGGATTACGCGCGCGGCGGCGCGGCGGCGGTGTCGGTGGTGACCGAGCCGGAGTTCTTCCGCGGCTCGCGCAACTGGCTGGCGCGCGCGCGGACGGCCGGCGGGCTTCCGGTGATCATGAAGGACTTCATCGTCGAGCCGTCGCAGATCATCCGCGGCATCGCCGCCGGCGCGGACGCGATCCTGCTGCTGGCGTCGCTGCTCGACGCGCGTCAGCTCGCGGACTGCATCGGCCTCCTCGAGGCGTACGGCTGCGACGCGCTCGTGGAGGTTCACGACGAGGCCGAGCTGGAGCGCGCGACGACGGCGCAGGCGCGAATCATCGGCGTAAACAATCGCGATCTGCGCTCGTTCCAGGTCGACCTCGCCACGTCCGAACGCCTCGGCGCGCTGATGCCCGCGGATGCGATCCGCGTCGCGGAGAGCGGCATCCGCACGCGCGACGACGTGCAGCGATTGCGCAACGCGGGCTTTCACGCGTTCCTGGTCGGCGAGTCGCTGCTGCGGCAGAACGACCGCGCGGCGGCCGTGGCGGCGCTGCGATGACGACGCGTGTGAAGATCTGCGGCATCACGCGCGCCCAGGACGCGGAGCTGGCCATCGCCCTCGGCGCCGACTACCTCGGCTTCATCTTCGTGAAGGAGTCGCCGCGCTACGTCCAGCACCCGCCGCGCACGACGGGCGTGAAGCGCGTGGGCGTGTTTCGCGGTTCGAGCGCGGAGGAGATTGCTGGAATTGCGGCGCGCGAAAAGCTCGATCTCGTGCAGGTGCATGACGCAGGGCGGGCTTCAGCCCGCCCCGGGACGCACGGGCTGAAGCCCGTCCTGCGTTTGCCCATCATTCGCGCGTATCACGTGCAGGACGACTTGCCCGACACGAACACCGACGCCGACTTCATCCTCTTCGACACCGGCGGCGGCACCGGCCGCACGTTCGACTGGTCTCTGCTCGCCAACTACCAAAGCACCAAGCCGTTCTTCCTCGCCGGCGGCATCACTCCGGACAACGTGGCCGAGGCCATCGCGCAAACGAATCCATACGCGATCGACGTCGCCAGCGGCGTCGAGAAAAGCCCCGGCATCAAAGATCACGACAAGCTGAGAACGCTCTTCGAGAGAATCCGACGATGACTGCAATGCCCGATCGCAGGGGCTTCTTCGGCCAGTTCGGCGGGAAGTTCGTGCCCGAGACCCTGATGGCCGCGCTCGACGAGCTCGAGTCGGCGTACCGCAAACTGAAACGCGACCGCGAGTTTCGCGCGGAGCTGGACGACGTGCTCTCCGAGTTCGTGGGACGCCCGACGCCGATCACCGAGGCCAGGAAATTCGCGGAGCTGTGCGGCGGCGGCTTTCGTTTGTTCCTGAAGCGCGAGGACCTCAATCACACCGGCGCGCACAAGATCAACAACGCCATCGGCCAGGCCCTGATCGCCAAGCGCATGGGCAAGCAGCGCATCATCGCGGAGACGGGCGCCGGCCAGCACGGCGTCGCCACCGCCACCGCCTGCGCGCTTCTCGGACTGCAATGCGTCGTCTACATGGGCGAAGTGGACATGGCCCGCCAGGAGCTGAACGTGTTCCGCATGCGCCTCCTCGGCGCCGAAGTCGTGCCGGTGACGAGCGGCTCGCGCACGCTCAAGGACGCCATCAACGAAGCCATTCGCGACTGGGTGACCAACGTCCGCACCACGCACTACATCCTCGGCTCCGTCCTCGGGCCGCATCCGTATCCGATGATCGTGCGCGACTTCCAATCCGTGATCGGACGCGAGGCGCTCGCGCAGCTGAAAAAGAAAACCGGTGCATTGCCCGACGTCGCGATCGCGTGCGTCGGCGGCGGCTCGAACGCCATCGGCTTGTTCTTCGAGATGCTGAAGCATCCCTCCATTCGCATGATCGGCGTGGAGGCGGGCGGACGCGGTCCGAAGCTCGGCGAGCACGCGGCGCGGTTCTCCGGCGGAGCGCTGGGCGTGCTGCACGGCACGCGCTCGATGGTGCTGCAGGACGAGTTCGGGCAGATCGCGGAGACGCACTCGATCTCGGCGGGCCTCGACTATCCCTCGATCGGACCCGAGCACGCGCACCTGCAGGAAACGAAGCGCGTCGAGTATCACGACTGCAGCGACGCGCTGGCGCTGGAGGCGTTTCACAAACTGAGCGAGAGCGAGGGCATCATCCCCGCGCTCGAGTCGAGTCACGCGCTGGGCTGGCTGTTGCGCAATCCGCAGCAGGGAACGGTCATCGTGAATTTGTCGGGGCGGGGCGATAAGGATGTGCCCCAGGTGGCGGCGCATGAATCGCGTTGACGCACTCTTCGCCCGGCTGAAGAAAGAGCAGCGCTGCGGCCTGATCGCATACGTGACGTGCGGCGACGGCGACACGGTGCGCATCGTCGAGGAGTTGCAGGACGCGGGCGCGGACGCGATCGAGCTGGGCATCCCGTTTTCCGATCCCATCGCGGACGGCCCGGTCATCCAGGCCGCTGCGCAACGCGCGCTCGCGAACGGGACCACCACGCAGCACGTCTTCGACATCGCGCGTCGCGTCCGCGAGAAGAGCGGGATTCCGCTGATCGCGTTCTCGTATCTGAATCCCGTCATGCGCTACGGCGCCGAGCGTTTCGCGAACGATGCAAACGCGGCGGGCATCGACTCGCTGCTGCTCACCGATCTGCCGCCCGAGGATGGACGGCCGCTGCGCGATGCGCTGCATGCGCGGAAGCTCGGCTGCGTGTTTCTCCTCGCGCCGACGTCCACGGACGCGCGCATCAGGACGGTCGACAAAGCCAGCGACGGCTTCGTGTACTACGTCTCCACGACCGGCGTGACCGGCGCGCGGAAGGAGCTCGATCCGGCGCTGCTCGATCGTCTCGACGAAGTGCGCGGCAGGTTGCGGAAGCCCGTGGCGGTCGGCTTCGGCATCTCGCGGCACGAGCACTACGAAATGCTGCGCGAGCGCTGCGATGCGATCGTCGTCGGCAGCGCTATCGTTCGAGCGGTGGGAGAGGGACGTCCGCCGGGAGCGGTGGTGCGGGAGATTCTGGGACGTTGACGATCCTGCGCTGCGCGCGCCCCGCCGTCGCGCAAAGGATTCGATAAACCTCGGCCGCGCGATTCGTTTTGAACACGCCGAAGCGAATCACCGCGCGCGTGCGGCGTCCGAACACCGTCACCACGCTGCGTCCCATCGCCAGCCGCACGAGCGCTCCGATGAGCGCCGGCAAACCGACCAGAAAGAACGGCAGCGCCCACGGCCATCCGTTCACGTTGATGGCCACGATGAAGATCGCCAGCGCCACGAGGAACGTGCCGAACGCGCCCGCCACGCCGATGAATGCCCAGCCGCGCTCGTGATGCAGCGTCACGAGATTCACGTCGTCGAAGAACACGCGGCGGCGTGTGACTTCGTACGCCTGGCCGGAATCCATCTCCACGCCGTCGCGCGTGAGGTACGCGGCGTCGGTGCCGAGGAACGTGCGGTGGCGGTTGAGGAAGGTGCGCTGGCTCATGAGTTCACCGCGCCGATGATCATGGCCGCGATCACAGCGACGATCGACAGCGACTCCAGAATGCCGGCGATCAGCGCGACGATCATGCCGCCGATGCCCAATCCTTCCATGCGCCTTTGCTTGATGCCTTTGATCGCGGCCCAGATCGCAATCGGCCCGCAGGGGATGCTGCAGACGAGGCCGAGGAGCGCGCAGGAGATGGCGATCGTCGCGTAGTCGCGGTAACGCTCGTTGGTCTGCACGGTGCCGAGGCGGATGCGCTCGAAGCATGACGGGCAGTACGAGCCGGAGCCGGTGTTCATGTCGCACAGCGCGCAGATGAACAGGCCGCAGCGCTGGCAGGTGGTGACCGCGGCGTTGCCGGCGTGATTGGCGCAAGCGGCGGCGACGCCTTCCGGCGTCTGCGTCACGGCCTGCACGGCTTCATGGTGCAGCTCTCGCGGATGGAAGAGCGTGGCCTCGAACGTGCGGTCGCACGACGGACACAGCGCCGTGCCCGAGCCCAGTTGCAGCGCGTCGAGCGGCCCGTCGCAGAACGGGCACTGCGGACCGGTGTAGATCGCGCTCACTAGACGTCGACCACGCGCGTGGAAGCGGTGATGTCGTGCAGCGTCGTGCGCTCGTCGGTGAAGAAGAACACCAGGTAGTCGACGATGACCAGGCAGCCCAGGACGAGACGCATGACGGCGCGGCCCCAGGCCTGGCCTTTCGTGATCGGCGAGCCGTCAGGACGCACGACGCGGATGCGCAAGGCCATCTTGCCCACGGTCTGGCCGTTCTTCGTCGACAGCATCAGCGCCTCGTAGCAGATCACCACCGCGAAGCCGATCGGGTAGACGAGCAGGAACCACATGCTCGGATCGCCGGTCTTGGTGGTCATCGCGCCGATGATGCCGACGGGGATGAAGATCGCGTACATGGCCACCATCTGGATGAGGTAGTCGAGCATGTACGCGCCGGCGCGCTGCCAGAAGCCGGAGAGGCGCAGGCCTTCCTGATAGACGCCGGAGCGCACGTCGAAGAGGCGCTCGGTCTTGCACTCGGCGCAGTACGGCAGGTTGCCGATGTCGACCAGGCAGTTGCTGCAGAACGTCGCGCCGCACCGCGTACAGCGGCGCACGCCTTCCGAGACGTCGACGTGGTTGCGACAGATCATTTTTTGTGGCTCTCCCGGGCTTTTGGACTGCCGTAATGCTACTACGCACAAGGGACGACCAGAGGCCTCCGGCGGCCGGGGCCACGGGCCCGGACCCCGTTTGCGGGCCTAGCCTCGTCCCCTTACGCGTTGAACAACACGCCCGTCAAATCGCGCACGAAGTTCTCGCCGCTCAGCGACTCCACTTCCAGGCCCAGCTTCTCGCGATACACGCGCGCCACGTCCTCCATCAAGTCATACCGCGCCTCGGGCGACATGCGATCGGCGCGCAAGCAGAGCGTGAGCAGGAACTCGCGCTCCTCGAGGCTGATGCGATGTCGCGCCAGCCGCAGCACGCGCGCGGTGCGCAGCGTGTTGTGCCGTCGGTCGGAGGCGAGCTGGCCTTTGTAGGCGAGCGGCTGCGTGTCGCGGATGACCAGCGTGTCCGCGACGATGTCGCCGAGGCGGCGCCGCGAGCGCGTGACCAGCGTGGCGATTGCGCCGATGCCGTAGAACGCCGGCGCGAAATCGAGCGCGCGCGTGATGTTGCGCACCAGCGACTGGTAGAGCGACACGGGCAATCCGCGCGCGTCGATCACGCGCAGACGCAGCGCGCGCTTGCCCGGCGTGCGCCCCTGCATGCGCACTTCGAAGTACACGTGCCAGCTCCAGGTGAGCATGAAGTTGATGGTGACGCCGAGGGCCAGCGCGATGCCGGTGGGGAGCACGGCGATCAGGATCGACATCAACACGACGCCGATGCCGTTCACGATGAACGTGTCGACGAGCGTGGCCAGAAAACGACTGCCCGCACCGGCCGGCTCGAGGCGGATGGGCACGTGCTCGGGCGTGGTGATGACGAGGTCGTTCATGTGTCCTGCGTCCGGCGCATGAACAGATACGCCATCAATCCGATGAAGAGCAGCACGGCCACGGCGATCTTGATCGGATAGGGGATCGTCTTCGCGGAAAACTGCGAGAACGATCCTTCGATCAGGCCCGCACACACCAGCGTCAGCGCGGAGCCGATCATCATTCGCCAGACCGAAGGCAGCACGCGCCGCAGCGACGCTCCTCGCGAG
Organism: Thermoanaerobaculia bacterium; assembly: GCA_035526885.1. Lineage (GTDB taxonomy): Bacteria > Acidobacteriota > Thermoanaerobaculia > Gp7-AA8 > Gp7-AA8 > QHVT01. Next base: position 10,517 of record DATLBM010000106.1, read on the forward strand.
AGATCGCCGGGCATCAGCAGCGCGCGACCGGCCACCAGGCCCGCGGCGCCGCCGAAGATGATCGCCGGCAACTCCAATGCTCCGTGCGGCCCGACCCAGGCGAAGAAGAACACGGACACGTCGTCGAGCGCGTACATCATCGCCACGGCGCCGAGGACCACGCCGTTGTAGAAGAGGATGATCAGGCCCATGAGGATGGTCAGCGCGCCGAGGGAAAAGGCCAGGAAGGCCACCTTGATGTTGTGCGTGTAGAGCGAGGCGCCGAAGAACATCGCCTTCTCGAGATTGTCGATGCGCTCCTCGCCGTTTTCGATCTTCTCCACGCGCTGCTGCGGACTCTCGGTGAAGAACTCGGCGGGGACGAGTCGCGGTCCGTTCGACGGATCGACGGCGATGGCCAGCGCGCCGAAGCTCGCGCCCGCAAGGAACGCCGTCGCCGCGACCAGCACCGCCGCGCGCTCGCGCCGGAACGCCGCCGGGATCTCGCGCGTGATCAGCTTGAGGAAGGTTTGCCACACCGGCGTGTCATGCGCGGCGCGATAGATGAAGCGGTACGCGCGGCCGGTGAGCTGATTGAGCGGCCCGAGGATCTCGGGATTGGCGGTGTACGAGCGAGCGCGATTGAGATCGGAGCAGGTGCGGCGATAGAGCTCGACCAGCTCGTGCATCTCCTTGCGCGACAGCTCGACGTCCTCGGCACGCGTGATCAGCGCGTCGAGCTGGTCCCACACGGGGCGGCGTTCGGCAAGGAAGCGTTCGATGTTCATGATTGCACTGTGTTGCTGGTTGCCGTGTTGCTGGTTGCTGGCGATGCATCGCCTTGAACACAGCAACCAGCAACCGGCAACTGGTCGGCGAGAAATCTCTCGATGTTCATGATTGCACCGTGTTGCTGGTTGCTGGCGATGCAGCGCCTTGAACACAGCAACCAGCAACCGGCAACAGGTCGGCGAGAAGTCGCTCGATGTTCATGATTGCACCGTTGCTGGTTGCTGGCGATGCATCGCCCTGAACACAGCAACCAGCAACCGGCAACAGGTCGGCGAGAAATCTCTCGATGTTC
>DATLBM010000107.1:0-2319 GCA_035526885.1 Thermoanaerobaculia bacterium
CGGCATGTCAGATCACCGGACGCTTTCCGATGAGCCAGATGATCACGAACGCCAGCGCCGCGACCATTCCGACCGCCAGCGCGAGCACGAACGCGACGATCAGCGCCGCCACGAACGCGATCGACGCCGTCGAGCGCGGAGGACGCGTGCGGTCGCGATGCTTCTCCAGCAGGCGCATGTTCTTCACGTTCTCTTCGTAGAGAAAGTCGAACACGTCGCCCGCCACCGGCACCGCCCCGCCGATCAGGTCGATGGCGATGTTGAGCACCATCCGCACGATGATCCGCGCCGGCACGCGATGCCGCAGCGCACCGATGACGACCCACGTCGACAGCAGCCCGCCGATGACGTCGCCCACTCCGGGGATGAGCCCCAGCACCGCGTCGAGCCCGATCTTGATCGGCGTACCTTTGATCGAGATCGCTTCGTCCATCAGATGGGCGAAACGCCGCAGCGCAACAAGATCCCGCGGCAGCTTCTCGTCCGGCTCAATGACCTCGGGGATATGAACGGGGTCAGGCATGCTCGACCATTATGCAAGACAGAGGACAGGGGGGTACGTGTCATCCTGAGCCGCGTAGACGGCGCAGGATCCCCTGCCTACGGAGCGCGTCTCGTGCTCCGGCAGGGGATCCTTCGCTTCGCTCAGGATGACACTGGGCCGGAGGTGGTCTCCCGCCAACCGCCAACCGCCAACCGCCAACTACAATGTGCGCCATGACCGAGGACCCGCGGGAGCGGCCGCCCAGCTGGCGACAGCGTTTCGTGACGCGCTTGTTCTCCGCGAGGAGCATCTTCTGGAGCTGGCTGACCGATCCGGCGGTGCTCGTGTATCGCCGTCACGGGTTCGGGCAGAAGCGCGTGCGGGCGACCATCGTCGAGTCCGCGCTGTTCGTGCGTGAGGTCGTCCGCGAGTTCTGGGACATCGAGGGCACGTCGCGCGCGGCGTCGCTCGCGTACACGACGCTGCTGTCGCTCATCCCGCTGCTCGTCGCGTTCACGCACATCCTCAAGCAGTACTTCGCGAACCTCTTCCCCGGCTTCAGCGTCCAGATCGACACGATCCTCAACGCGGTCGTGCCGTATCGCTCGCCGCAGATCACGTATCACCTCGCCCGCTTCGCCGAGAACGCGGCCACGGCGTCCACGGTCGGCGCGATCGCCTTCATGTTCGTCGCGTTCCGCCTCTTCGTTGCGGTCGAAGGCGCGATCAATCAGATCTGGAAGGTGCGCAGCGCGCGCGGCTACCGGTCCAAGATCATCGCCTTCACGATGCTCTTCTTCTGGGGGCCGCTGCTCATGGGTCTGTCGTTCACGACGACCGCGATGCTGCAGCGCAATCGCTATCTGCGCGTGATTTTCGAGGGCGATCTGATTTTCCTGATCGTCCCGGTGTTCGTCCTGTTCATCGGTTTCGCGATGTTGTTCTGGCTCGTGCCGTCCACGCACGTGCGCCTGCCGGCCGCGATGGTCGGCGCCGTGGTGACGACCGTGCTGTTCACTCTGGTGCGCTACCTGTTCGGGATCTACTCGGCGTACCTGGTGAGCGGCCGCTTGAATTTCATCTACGGCGCGGTCGGCCTCGCGGTGATCTTCCTCATCGCCATTGAAGTCATGTGGGTCGTCATCCTCCTCGGCGTCGAAGTCAGTTACGTCTGGCAGAACCTGTACGGCGTTTTGCGCGCCACCGAGGGGCAGTTGCAGGACGAGCCGCGGTTCGATTTGTACTTCGCGATGCGCGCGCTGATCGAAATCTCGCGGCGCTTCGACCGTCGCGAGGAGCCGCCGTCCGCCTACCGCCTCGCCGAACAATTCGGCACGACAGACTCGCAGATGGTGCGCGTCCTGCGGAAGCTCGAGGACGGGAAGCTCCTCGCGCAGACCGGCGGCGAGTGGGTGGGCTTCGTGCCGGCGTGCGATCCCGACCGTATCTCCATCGAAGAGGTCGTCGCGCAGATGGAAGGCGTGATGCGCCTCCTCCCCGACGTCGGCCCGGACGACAACGAGCGCGCGGCGGTCGGCGCGCTGTTTTCGACGCTGAACTCCTGCACCACGCAGGCGCTCGATCGGATGTCGATCGGCCGGCTCGTACGCGAGCTCTACTCGCCGCGCGAGGTACGCGCGGAAGACGTGGTCTGAACGCCGCGCTTCGCTCGTAACGCTCGCACGAGACGAATGCGGCGCATGGTCTCGTACGCGACCGTCGCGGCGATGACCCAGATCAGCCCCGCGGCGATGCCGGCGCCGACGTTGCTGATCCAGTGGACGCCGAGGTAGATGCGCGACGTTGAGATGGCAAGGATCATCGTCGCCGCGAAC
>DATLBM010000108.1:0-4352 GCA_035526885.1 Thermoanaerobaculia bacterium
GGCCGCCGGCGTCGACGGAGCTGTTCACGCAATCGCTGCGGGATTACACGTCGGGCTCGTTCGCGGTGAATGAGGTGACGTTGTTCTCGAGCCAGTTGAATCCGAAGGGCGCCATTCACACGGCGATGCGGACGTTCGCGCTGAAGTGAACTAACGCCGCGCGTCCACTTCACGCCCGCCCGTCGCGCGTGACTTCGCAATCTCTTTGCCGCGCAGCTGTCCGCACGCGGCGGCAATGTCGCGTCCCTTGGAGCGACGCACCGTCACGCGCACGCGATGGCTGACCAGCGTGTCCACGAAGCGATCGATCGCGACGTCGGTCGGGCGCTTCATCCACTTCGGGAGATTCGCGTCCTCATTGAACGGAATGGCGTTCACTTTCGCGGGGATGCCGCGGATCAGTTTCGCCAGCGCCACCGCGTCGCGCGCCGAGTCGTTGTAGCCGGCGAGCAGCACATACTCGATCGTGACGTCGCGGCCTTTCTCCAGCGGGAAACGGCGCAGCGTGTCCATCAGCTGCTCGAGCGGATACTTCACCGTGATGGGCATGATCTCCTCGCGCCGCTTGCGGTCCGGCGCGTTGACGGAGATGGCCAGGTTCGGCCGCCGCTCCAGCCTGGCCAGCTCCTCGATGCCCGGAATGATCCCCGACGTCGACACAGTCACGCGGCGCGGCGAGAGATTGCGGTAGAGGATCTCCAGCGAGGTGATGAGGTGGTCGTAGTTCAGGAGCGGCTCTCCCATGCCCATGAACACGACGTTCATCTGTTCGGTGGGAATCTGCTTCTCGCGCTGGATGACGAAAAACTGTCCGACGATCTCGGCCGGCGTGAGGTTGCGTCCCGCGCCGAAGAAGCCCGTCACACAGAACGTGCAACCGACCGCGCATCCCGCCTGCGACGAGAGGCAGATGCTCACGCGATCGCCGATGGGCATGTACACCGACTCGATGCGCTGCCCGTCAGCGAGGCGGAACAGATACTTCTGACTCCCATCCGCCGCCGGCTCGGTGCGCGTCACCACCTCGGGCATCTGCAGCGTGAACCGTTCCGCCAGCGCCGCGCGAGTCTCTTTCGCGAGATTGGACATCGCGTCGAACGAGCCGGCGCCGCGCACGTGCATCCATTCTTCGATCTGCTTGACGCGGAACGCCGGCGTCACGACCTCGGCGAGCGTGCGTTGCAGCTCGGCCGGACTGAGGTCATACAGATTCGTCACTGGTTTGCGCGAGCGGTTCCACGCGTCTCGCGCCTCGTACCTTGCGGGTCGGGTCGATGCCGATGGCGCGGAGCATCGCCAGGTCGTTTACGTTGATGCGGAACTGCACTTCCTTCGGCGGCTCGGCGGGGACGATCGCTTCGTCTTCCGAGTCCGGCTCCTGTTTGTTCAGGCCGATGGTGGCGTCGAGGACGACGTAGAGGTCGTAGCCCTCATCGCGAATCTTCTGGATGTGCCGGCTCACGTCTTCCGAACCGGAGATCGATTCGTTGATGGCGGTCCCGAGCTCCTGCAGAAGCTGCCTGATCTTGTCGTCCACGCGGTCTCCGTCCTGGTACACGTAAACTATTGCAAGATCAGTAGCTTACATTTACGTGTGCAGATCGAATTATGCAAACGGCACGGCTCGCGGTCAATATTCCGAATCGCGGCCGAGGCGAGTACACTGTTTGTCCTCGCTCACTCGCGGCCGCTGCAAAGGCGCAGCCATCAGCTCCCCCACATTTCCGACCAGTACGCGAGGTACTTCCAGCGTCCCCACTTCGCGTAGCGGCGCAGCATCGCGGCGTCGCTGACCTTGCGGCCGCCGTGATAGCGGTCGCGAACGAAGCGGCGGAACTCCGTGTCCACGGCGATGTCGTCGTGAATACCGTCCATGGCGCGCAGATGCGCCGCGCCGTAACGACCGATGCCCGGGAGCTTCCGGTAATCCTCGACGTTGTTCAGATCGCACTCTGCCAGCGCGCGAATCGACTTTGCGCGGTATCCGAGTCTGCAATCGCGCTGCAGCTCTTCGGCCGAAAAACGCGCAACGTCCTGCTGCGATGGAAACGCGCCGTCGCGTCCGCACTTGGCGACGAGCAGCTCGATCATGCGCACCGTCTGCCGCCACATCGTGTTGGTCGTGGCGATGACTTTCACCGCGTCTTCCCAGAGCGTCGAGCCGCAGAGGAGGCGTCCGAAACCCGCGGCCTCGACCCAGTGATGCGGCTCCGAGTCCCGCGCCAGGCGATAAAAACCAGAGAGCTCGACGTGCAGCTGGAACATGCGCGCAATGCGCTTGCGCAGCTCCTCCGAGTCGCGCGCGCCGGACACGATCAGCGCTCCGCGGCGATGCGCAATCTCCAGATCGACGACGCCCTCGGGCAGTGCTTCCTTTCGCCGAAGCATGCGCTCCCCCAGAGACCAGCGGAACGGCGCCAGATGCCGCCAGCCGTGCGACTCCACGGTCGAGACGAAGTTGAATTCGGGAGGGGTGGGGATGGAGAAATTGGAGGCGACGGCCGGAATCGAACCGGCGGATAAAGGTTTTGCAGACCTCTGCCTTACCACTTGGCTACGTCGCCTCATCCGGCGAAGGGAGAGCGAGTCTAAAGAACCGCCTCCGCAGAATCAATATTCACCGCGCTCCGACGATGCGCTCGATGAGCTTCGCGTCGTCGGGGAGCAATCCCGAGTGCGGCAGGCGCGGCGTGAGCTCGCGCCACGACGGCTCGAGTGCGAATGCCTTCGCGAAAAGCGGCAGCGACTCGGCGACGCGATTCATGTTCACCAGCGCCACCGCGTGCCAGTAGATCATCTCCGCGATGCGGCTCTGCGGCACGCCCTGAATCGACGACGCCAGCCGCGCGGCCTCGCTGTATTCGCGCAGCGCCAGCTCGTTGTCCTTGTGCTCGACGGCCAGGTCGCCGGCGTTCATGTGGTTGTACGCGCGCTGCAGCGAGACCAGGCGACGCAGCTCGGCGAGCGGCTGCGGATGATCGTCGACGCGCAGATCGAACAAGCGGTCCTGCCACGCGCGTCCGGACGGCGTTGCGTTGACGACGATCAGCGCCGCGGACTGTCTTCCGCGAATGTCGCCGCCCACGCTCTGCGCCGCATCGAGCGCGGCCAGCATGCGATCGGCGAGGTCGCCGTTCGACTCGGCGAACGCCTTCGCCATCGCCGGCCACACTTTGTCGTTGGCCATGAGGTTTGCCTGCACGGCGAAGTCCTTGCCGGCGTGCAGCGTTCCACACTTCAGCGTTTCACTCGACGACTCCTGCGACGCGATCGAGCCCGCGGCGATGATGTCCTTCGCTCCCGTGAACGTGGCCACGTTGCCCTGCGCGTCGATGAAGCCCACCTGCCGCACTTCGCACGATGCGTCGCCGTTCAGCAGCGCGCGTAGCGCGTCCGGCGCGCTCTTGCCAGCGCGCATGAGGTCGAGGCCGAGCTTTCCGTACGACGGATCGACGAAGCTCTGCGTGGCCACCGCGCCCACACCCGCCTCCGCCCACGGCACGATCTGTCCGACCGCGAACCAGTGCGATTGCACGGCCACTCCGACCTGGCCGGTTTTCGGATCCCGCGCCACGACGGAGAACGTGGCGAACAGCGGCTGGGCGATGAGGAGCAGAAAGAAGAGGCGCTTCATGCGCGCCATTCTTTCAGATTGCGCCGGGCCCCGGAATTCGCACCCCCCACTTCAGGTTGCGCTCACCAACAAGTGGTTTGCCAGCTCGCGAGGATGAAACTCAGTTTGATCTCCGAAGGCAGCACAGAAAGGAGATTCACATGAGAACATCTGGAAACGTCAAGTGGTTCAACGACGCGAAGGGCTTCGGCTTCATCACGACGGAGAACGGTGACGACGTGTTCGTTCACTTTTCTGCGATTCAGGGTGGCGGCTTCCGCTCCCTCGCCGAAGGCGCCGCCGTCGAGTTCGAACTGACCCGCGGCCCGAAGGGCATGCAGGCAACGAACGTCGTGGCCGTCTAACGAGCGCTACAGCGCACTCGACCAAGGGCAGGAGCAATCCTGCCCTTTTTGTTTTCCAACCCATCGCGCGCATCTTTCTTGCTCGCGCATTTGCCGATGGGCACTGAACAAATTGCGCGCGCACTCGGCGATCAGGAGTGGATGGACGGCGTCGCAACGCCGCTCCAGGAAGCGATCCGCAAAGCGTTCGAATCGGCCGGCCGTGGCGGCAGCGCCGCGAAGGATTTTCTCCACGGCAGCGCCCTCGGACATCCGCTCCATCCCGCGCTGATCGCGTTGCCGGTCGGCGCTTGGACGCTGGCCGCGATCTTCGACGCGATCGAGCTGGCGGGCGGCGGCCAGCAGGGAAAATTCGCGGACCGCGCGATCGGCGT
>DATLBM010000109.1:0-3710 GCA_035526885.1 Thermoanaerobaculia bacterium
TGAGCCCCGCAGAGGGCGAAGGACCTTCCAACGTCCTTCGGAGCGGGGAAGGTCCTTCGACCGTCCTCCGTCCCTCGCGGGACTGCGGCGGCTCAGGATGACACGCGGCGCAGCGAGACCTTCCAACGTGCTTCGGAGCGGGGAAGGTCCTTCGACCGTCCTCCGTCCCTCGCGGGACTGCGGCGGCTCAGGATGACACGCATCCATTTATACTTCTCGGCGTGAGTCGTCGGTCCGCTGCACTCATCGCGTCGCTGTTTCTGTGCCTGGCCTGCTTCCGCGGCGAGAAACCGGCACGGACGGCCCGCGCGGCAAAGCCGCCCGTCCTCGACGACGGCACGCCCCAGGATGGCGGCACGCTGATCCGCCGCTTCGACACGGACGTGGTCACGCTCAATCCCACCATCAGCACCTCCAGCAACGATCGGCAGGTCTGCGACTACCTCTTCACGCCGCTGGTCTATCTCGATCAGGAGCTGGAGCCGATTCCCGGTCTGGCCGACTCGTGGGAGGTGCTCGAAGACGGCAAGCTGTATCGCTTCGAGTTGAACAAGTCCGCGACGTTCTCCGACGGCGTGCGCGTGCGCGCCAGCGACGTCGTGTTCACGCTCAGGAAGATCTTCGATCCGGCCTCCGAGGCGCTGCAGATCGTGGGGGCGTTCGAGTACCTGGATTTCGCTCGCACGCGCGCCGTCGACGACGACACCGTGGAGATCGCGTTCAAGCAGCCGCTGGCCGCGCAGCTGCTTCGCTTCAACGACATCCTGGTCCTGCCCGAGCACATCTACGCGAAGGGCAATTTCCGCAATGACTACAACTCCACCGCCGTCGGCAGCGGTCCGTACAAGCTCGTGCGGCGCGAGCCGGGCAAGGAGATCGTCGTGCAGCGCCGCGAGGATTACTGGCGCGAGAAGCCGCCTCTGCAGACCGTCATCTTCAAAGTGATCAACGATCACGGCACGGCCTGGAACGCCATCCGCCGCGGCGACATCGACGAGACGCGCCTCACGTCCGACACGTGGCTGCGCGAGCACGAGAACCCGCAGTACGCGCAGTCCATCGAGTTCCGCCGCTTCTACACGCTCACCTACAACTTCATCGCCTGGAACCTGCGCAACCCGCAGCTCGGCGACAAGCGCGTGCGCCGCGCGCTGGCCATGTGCGTTCCCACCGACGAGATCATCAAGGATCTCTACCACGGCACCGCGCGCGCGATGAGCGGCCCGTTCACGCCCGACTCGTACGCGTACAACCCCACCGTGCCCGTGATCCGTCACGACGTCGCGGGCGCGCGGCAACTGCTCACCAACGCGGGCTGGCTCGACTCGAACGCGGACGGCATCGTCGATCGCGGCGGCAAGCCGCTGAAGATCGAGCTGATCGTGATGTCCGGCAACGCCCAGACGCTGCAGTTCGCGCAGATGGTGCAGGCCGAGATGAAGAAGGCCGGCATCCAGCTCGACCTGGCGGTGCTCGAGTTCACCGGCGCGCTGCAGCGCATCACCGACGGAAAGTATCAGGCCGCCTACTTCGCGTGGGACCTCGACAACGATCCCGATCCGTTCAACATCCTGCACTCCTCGCAGTTCACGCCGCGCGGGCAGAACTTCGCGTTCTATTCGAATCCGGAAGTGGACAAGCTGATCGTGCAGGCGCGGTCGGAGCTCGACAACTCCAGGCGCAAGCAGATGTTCTGGCGGCTGCACGAGATCGTGGCCGACGAGCAGCCGTACACGTTCACGCTGCAGGTCTCGTCGAAGTGGGCGATGAGCAAGCGCGTGCGCGGCGTGGAGACGAGCGGCTATGGCCTGTACCGCTGGTTCCCCGGACCGTTCGCGTGGTGGATCCCGCGCGACCAGCGCACGCACGACCGCGCGGTGCAATGACCACCTACCTCGTCCGGCGGCTCCTCTACGCCGTCCTCACGTTCCTCGGCATCACCGTGGCCACGTTCACCCTCATTCACGCGGTGCCCGGCGATCCGATCACGTTCTACATGGGCCGCGGCGGCGTGCACTCGATCCCGCCGGCGATGCTCGAGCACATGCGCCACGAGCTGCATCTCGACGAGCCGCTGCCGCAACAGTACCTGCGCTGGCTGCGCGGCAGCGTGACCTTCGACTTCGGCCAGTCGACGATGGATCGCCGCCCGGTGCGCGAGATCATCCTCGAGAAACTCCCGAACACTTTTCGTTTGAACGTGATCGCGTTTCTGCTGGCCGCGTCGGTCGGCGTGCCCATCGGACTGTGGTCCGCATCCCGCTCCGGCCGTCTCACCGAGCGCGCCTCCGCCGTCGGCTTTTTTCTGCTCTATTCGCTGCCGAGCTTCTGGGTGGCGCTGATCCTCATCCAGTTTTTCTCCGTGAAACTGAACTGGCTGCCGCTGTTCGGGATGCAGTCCGATTACGAGACCGGCCTCGCCGATCGCCTGAAGTACATGGTCCTGCCGGTGCTGACGCTGACGTACGCGCAGCTGGCGATCTTCGCGCGCTTCTCGAAATCCGCGGTGACTGAGGTGATCCGCCAGGACTACATCGTGGCCGCGCGCGCGAAGGGCGCGGGAGGCGCGGCGGTGCTGTGGCGACACGCCTTCCGCAACGCGCTGCTCCCGCTCATCACGCTCCTCGGCCTGACCATTCCGTACCTGATGTCCGGCAGCGTCATCGTCGAGCGCATCTTTCAGTGGGATGGCGTGGGGCTGCTGTACTACAACGCCATCCTCGCTCGCGATTACCCGATCGTGATGGCGCTGACCGTCGTCACGGCGGTGCTCACGCTGCTGGGAGGACTGCTCGCCGACGTGCTCTACGCGTTCGCGGATCCGCGCGTGCGTTTGGGGGAGAGCGCGCCATGACCTGGAAACGCTTCCGCCGCAGCAAGCTGGCGACGTTCGCGCTGGTCTACGTGATGGCGATGGGAATCGTGGCGCTGCTCGCGCCGGTGCTCGCGCACGGCGAGAGCGATGCTTCCTGGATTCCCGCGCCCGTGCCGTTCTCGCCCGACAGCATCGATCTCGCCGCGCGTCTGCAGCCGCCCGGCGCCGCCCACTACCTCGGCACCGACGATCTCGGCCGCGACATCCTGGCCCGTCTGATCCACGGCGCGCGCGTGTCGCTGGCGGTCGGCTTCTTCGCCACGGCGATCGCGCTCATCGTCGGTTCTCTCTTCGGTGCGATCGCCGGCTACTACGGCGGGGCCGCGGACTGGATCGTGTCGCGCGTGATCGAGGTCGTGTTGTGCTTCCCGTTCCTCTTTCTCGTGCTGGGCATCGTCGCGCTCTTCAAGCCCTCGATCTGGACGATCATGATCGCCCTTGGGCTCACGTCATGGACGAGCGAGGCCCGCTTCGTGCGCGGCGAGTTCCTGCGCATCCGCGAGCTGGAGTACGCGCAGGCCGCGCGCGCCAGCGGCGCTCGCGACGGACGGATCATCTTCCGGCACCTGCTGCCGAACGCGCTCGCGCCCGTGCTCGTCTCCGCGAGCTTCGGCGTGGCCGTGGCCATCCTCACCGAGTCGGCGCTGTCGTTTCTGGGACTGGGTGTGCCGCTGCCCACGGCATCGTGGGGCAGCATGCTCTCGATGGCGCACGAGCACATCGAGTACGCGTGGTGGCTGGTGCTCTTCCCCGGCCTGGCGATCTTCACGACCGTCGCGGCGTTCAACGTGGTGGGGGAGAGGGCCAGGGAAGCGCTGGATCCCCGTTCCTCGTA
>DATLBM010000110.1:0-4313 GCA_035526885.1 Thermoanaerobaculia bacterium
CGATCCATTTGCCGTCCGGCGACAGCGCGGGCACACCGACGCGCCGGAACGCGGCCAGGTCGTCGAAGGTCATGGGGCGCTGCGCGAGCGCGGACAGGGTTGCAATCGCCAGCAGCGTGAGGACGATCAGTTTTCGCATCAAGGCTCCTAGTGAAGCAGTCTCATAGGCTCATAGGCTCATAGGCTCATAGCGTCGTGGCCACTGTGAGCCTATGAACCTTTGAGCCTGTGAGACTCATCGTATGTATCCCAGACTCTTCAGATTCTCGTAGTACTCATCATTGACCACCGCCGCGGCTTCCGCCGTCGACGTGCGGTTGCCGTACGAGGCGATGCGCGGCTCGGCCGACTGTGATGCGAGCGAGCGGCCAGGCATTTCGTTGGAGAGGGGAAAGCCGAGGAGGTCGAGGAGCGTGGGGGCGACGTCGAATTCGGAGGAGGCGTGTTGCAGCGGCAGCGTCGAGGCGATGACGGCGGCGCCGCTCTGGCCGTCGCCCGGCATCCCCGCCAGGATCACGTCGTAGCCTTTCGCGCGCACTTCCGCGATCGTGTGCGAGAGCGCGTCCAGCGCGCGCAATGACTGCGCGAGCTGCGCGGACTGGTCGAGCTCGAGTCGGTTCAGCACGACGTCGAGCGCCGGCAGGTAGACGGTGGCGATGCGCGGCTGCTTCGCGAGCGCGTTCATGAAACGCGTCGTTGCCAGCGCGTCGACGCGCAGCGGATCGCCTTTCGCCGCGGCGAACACCGACTCCGGTCCGATCATCGTCAGCGCGCCCGCGTGCGCATCCGCGGTGGCCCACCAGTTCACGGACACGCTGGGCACGCCGCGCGCGGCCGTGATCTCCCAGACGTAGTCGCGGCGGCGCACGGCCGGCGGCAGCGGCTCCCGTCGCGCGATCCGCAGTAGCGGCGCGACGCGCATCAAAACGAAGTCGCCGCGCGAGATCCGCTGCAGCACGTGCGCACCGCCGCGGAAACGCACGCCTTCGATCGCGCGCACGCCGTGCGCATCCGTGCGCACGCCCGTGCCCAGCGAGGCCCAACGCTCCGTGGTCGAGTCGCCGGGCAGGATGCGCAGCGGCGTCGCGCTCGCGAAGACACGCGCGAGGTCGGCGCGCGACTGCAGGATCTCGTGCGTGAGTCCGTCGACGGCGATGAGTGCGATGCGCGCCTGCGTCGGCGAGGTGACGATCATCGGCTCCGGCGTGATCTGCTCGCGATCGGCGTACGCGGGCACGAACAGCGCGGCAATGAGCAGCACCGCGGCGACGAGCATGGGCACGCTCCGCGACTGCCGGTGAATGGCCGGGATGCGCTGCAGCTCATAAATCGAGAAGGACAGCAGCGCCGCCGAGATCACGATCGTCGTCACCAGAAAGAAGACCGTCATCAGCGATACGCCCGCGATCAGCTCGACCGCGCTCGAGGAAGTATCGAAGCGATACCACCAGATCGCCGCCGGCGCGACGACGACGGCCGAGGCGAAAAAAGAGATGGCCAGGAGAGCGCGGGGCGTGTCGATGGCCAACTCGGGTCGCAGCTTCAGGATCAGCGCCACGACGATCACGAACGCGAACACCGCGATCAGCCAGGCCAGGGAGTAGGACGCGAACAGCCCCAGAGTCTCCAGCGCGCCGAGGGGGGCGTTGCGGGTGAGCATCACGGCGGACATCGGTAATGCCGCAAAAGCCGCGATGAGGACAGCCGCCTTCAGCGCGACCAGCGTCAGCTCCAGCCAGAAGGCGCGCGAGCGGAACGGATCGAGCGCGAACCACCGCTCGATTCCGTGCGTGAGATAGCCGCGCGCTTTCAGCTCCGCGCGCAGTGCGTCGACGTCCGGCACGGGCGAATCATAGCGATGAGCGATGAGCGATGAGAGATGAACCATCGCCCGGAAATACCCCAACGGGTCTCACGTTGTACTGCCGGGCCCGAGTCCGATGTCCTCCCGCCGTTCGCTGCCGAAATTTCTTTCGGGACTGATCCTGCTTCTCGGCGTGATCGCGCTGAAGGCCAAAGGTCTGCTCCTGCTGCTCGTCGAGCGCGGGCGACTGATCTTCGTCAATCCCTTCGAAGGCTTCGGCGCGATGCAGTACGCCGTCGCGGGCGGCTCGTTCCTGGTGACCATCGCCGCATATTCGCGGCAGTTTCCGGTGGGCGTGGTCACGGGCTTCGTCGTCATCACGCTGATCCACGAGATCGGCCACGCCGTGGCCATCCGCGCGAAAGGGCTGCGCGCGGGCTTCATGGTCTTCATCCCGTTCGTGGGCGGTGCGGTCACGATCAAGGATCAGCCGCACACGGTGTACGACGACGCGATGATCGGCCTGGCCGGCCCGTTCTTCGGGACGCTGGCCTCGCTCGCGGCGCTGCAGGTCTACAAGTGGACGTCCGATCCGCTCTATCTGCTGATCGCGTGGCTCGGGTTCGCGCTCAATCTGTTCAACCTCGTGCCGCTGGGGATGCTCGACGGCGGCCGCATCTCCGCCGCCATCACCAAGTGGATGTGGCTCATCGGCGGCGGCATGATCGTCTACAAAGTGATCGACCAGCCCAACCCGCTGACGATCGTCATTGCCGTGCTCGCCGCGTTTCAGGTCTACGCCTCGATCGTGCGCGAGAAAACCGATCCGCGTTTCTACGAGATCCGGGCGCCGCAGCGCGCGGCAATTGCAGTCCTCTATTTCGCGTTGGTGATTTTTCTCGGGCACCAGACCTGGATCACGTACGACCGTCTGGAAATGCTCCGGCGCTGAGTCATTTTGATAAAGTAACCGCCCTTACCTCATGACCCTCTGTTTCTTCATCGCAATCGCCATGGGCTTGCTGACCGACGCCGCGGTGTCGCGTCCGATGCTGGCCAGCGTGGCAGTTGCGCGCGACTCCCGTCGCTCGCAGCGGACGCGGCAAACGCCGGTCCGCTTCGCACGCGGCGGCCGCACGCGCCGCCCGTCCTTCATCGCGGTTCGCGTCCGTCGCGTCCTGGCGCCGCTCACGGGCGCGGCGTCGCCCCGCGCTCCCGCGCTTCGCGGCTGAGCCTTTCCTCTACACCCTCTCGCATTTGCAGTAGGGAGATTCCCCCATGATCGACAAGCTCCTAACCATGATGTTCGGCTCGAAGCATGAGCGGGACGTGAAGGCCATGCGGCCCATCGTCGCCGCCATCAATGCGCTCGAGCCGCAGATCAGCGCTCTGTCGGATGACGAGCTGCGCGCCCAGACGGACGAGTTCCGCGCGCGCCTCCGTCCCGCCGTGCAGGCGCTGGAAGAAGTGAAGAAGGAAATCCCCCTCGACGAGAACGCGGTCAAGGCCGCGCAGGCCGATCTGCAGGCCGCGCTCGATGATCTGCTGCCCGAGGCGTTCGCGGTCTGCCGCGAGGGCGGCAAGCGCGTGCTGAACATGCGGCACTTCGACGTGCAGCTGATGGGCGGCATGGTCCTGCATCGCGGCAAGATCGCGGAGATGAAGACGGGCGAAGGAAAGACGCTCGTGGCCACGCTGCCCGTCTACCTCAACGCGCTGACCGGCCGCGGCGTGCACGTCGTCACCGTCAACGACTACCTGGCCCGCCGCGACTCCGAGTGGATGGGCCGCCTCTACAAGTTCCTCGGCCTCACCGTCGGCGTGATCCAGAACCCGCACGGCGACCGCGAGCGCCAGGCCGCCTATCGCTGCGACGTCACCTACGGCACGAACAACGAGTTCGGCTTCGACTACCTCCGCGACAACATGAAGTTCGATCTCGAGGCCATGGTCCAGCGCGACCCGGTCTACGCGATCGTCGACGAGGTGGACTCGATCCTGATCGACGAGGCCCGCACGCCGCTCATCATCAGCGGTCCCTCCGAGGAGTCGACGGACAAGTACTACGTGGCGGCGCGCATCGTGCCGCGGCTCACGCCCGGCAACGACTTCCAGGTCGATGAGAAGCAGCACACCGCCGTCCTCACCGAGGAAGGCGTCCTCCACGCCGAGAAGCTCCTCGGCAACATCGAGCTGTACGACCCGCAGAACATGGACATGCTGCACGCCGTCAACCAGGCCGTGCGCGCGGCGTCGCTCTACAAGCGCGACGTCGAGTACGTGGTCAACGACGGCGAAGTGATCATCGTCGACGAGTTCACGGGCCGCCTCATGCCGGGACGCCGCTGGTCGGACGGTCTCCACCAGGCCGTCGAAGCCAAGGAAGGCGTGCGCATCGAGTCGGAGAACCAGACGCTCGCCACGATCACGTTCCAGAACCTCTTCCGCATGTACGAGAAGCTGGCCGGCATGACCGGTACGGCTGATACCGAGGCTGCGGAGTTCGACA
>DATLBM010000111.1:0-5894 GCA_035526885.1 Thermoanaerobaculia bacterium
GAGCCGCGTTCAGTTAGTACACGGTGCGTTCTGGCTGGGCCAACAAGCGCTGCCGGCCGGGCCGGCCCGCCGGAGGCCCCCGGTCGTTCCCCATTGCGAGCCTACAGAGTCAGCCCAGTGGCTTCGCGCACGCGCGAGCGGAACCTGCGGCTCATCGTCAGTCGTGTGCCGTCGTTGAGCACGACGATCGAGTCGTCGACGATCTCCGTGACGCGGCGCAGGTTCACGATCGTGCTGCGGTGGATGCGCACGAACTGCTTGCCGTCCAGGCGCTCTTCCACCGCGGCGATGGCGTCGCGCACGAGGTACGACTGCTCCTTCACGTGCAGCCGGACGTACTTGCCTTCGGCCTCGATCCAGTCCACGTCGCGCACGGCCACGAGGATCGTGCGGTCGCGTTTCTTGACGGGGAAGAACGCGGCGCGCAGGTCGCGCGGCGCCGACTTTTTCGCGCGGTCGATGGCCTCGTTGAAGCGCACGCGGTCGAACGGTTTGAGCAGATAGTCGACCGCCGCGACTTCGAACGCGCGGAGGGCGTAGTCGCCGTGTGCGGTAATGAACACCACCGCGGGCGGATGCGTGGCCGGCAGCGCGCGCACGACGTCGAAGCCGTCGCCGCCCGGCATGGCGATGTCGAGCAGAACGAGATCAGGGCGCTCGCTCTCCACCAGCGAGATGGCCTCGTCGACGTTCGATGCCTCGCCGGCAACGGAGACGTCCGCGCGCGCTTCGAGAAACGTGCGGATCTTCTGGCGCGCCAGGCGCTCGTCGTCGACGATCAGCGTCCGGAGCATGGAATGGCGATCTCCACGGCGAATCCATCCGCCGTCGGTCCGTACGTGAAGCGGTGCCGCGCGCCGTACAGCGCGTTCAGGCGCGCGCGCGTGTTCGAGAGTCCGACGCGCTCGCGCACGTTGTCCGCGCAGTCGACGTCGTCGGTGATGAGCAGGCGCAGCATCCCGTCATCGCGCGTGGCCTTGATCTGAATCTCTCCTCCCTCGGAACGCCGCGCGATGCCGTGATGGATCGCGTTCTCGACCAGCGGCTGCAGCACCAGCGCGGGGACGAGTGCTCGTCCGGCGTCGGGGGCGACGTCGACCTTCACACGCAGACGTTCTTCGAAACGAATGCGCTCGATCTGCAGGTACCGCTCGACGAACTCCAGCTCCTCGCTCAGCGGAATCTCGGGCTCGAGGGGACGTTCCAGCGTCAGGCGGAGGAAATCGGAGAGGCGCGTGAGCATCGCATCGGCGGCGTCGACGTCGTGGTACATGAGCGACGACACGGAGTTCAGCGTGTTGAAGAGAAAGTGCGGATTGAGCTGCATCTTCAGCGCGTCCAGCTCCGCGTGCGCGAGCTGCGTCTCCAGCCGCGACGTGTTGCGCGCGTACCGCCACGCCAGATACGCGGCGAGCAGCACCCAGTACGTCGGCAGGCTGCTGGCGAAGTTCACGGCGAAAGCCATGGAGAGACTTCGCAGAAACGGCGTGTTGTGGCGATACACCGAGCCGACGAATTTCCAGAGGATGGACTCGGCGATGACGAGATGCAGCGCCGTGAGCGAGAGGCTGGCGCCGAGGTGGATGAAGACGTCGCGGATGCGCCGGAGCGGGTAGCGGCGCACCAGGAAGATGACCAGCGGCGAGGCCAGTCCCCACAGCCAGTAATAGACGAGGTTGACCGTGACCGCGTCGCTCCAGCGCGGGCGCTGTTCGTACGCCGGATTGAAATACGCCTGCGTGGCGAAGTAGAGCGCGATGAGCGTCCACGCCACGAGCGCGAGCAGAACCACGCGGCGGTTCATGACGCTTTTCATGATACGGCCCGCGTGCACCGCGCGCGCGCCGGCTCGCGTTCTCATTCGCACCGCTCGTGACAAATTCCGTGCGCGGCGCGCGCGACGTTCCCACATTGCGCCGCATGAATGCGCTCGTTCTCCTTTCGATCCTCTGGGGCCAGCTCCAGCCCGGCCCGCACGCCGCCGGCTACACGCGCTGGGATCGATACGACTACTCGCGTCCGTACCGCACCGCAAAAACGCTCGACGGGAAGCCGCGCGGCGGCGAGCGCGCGCGTCCGATCGCCATCAGCATCTGGTATCCCGCGCAACCCTCGTCCGCGAAGCCTCTGACCTTCGGCGACTACCTCGGCGATGAAGAAGCGGCCGTCTTCGGCCTGCAGGGACTGGCGCCGCTCAGCGCCGAGCAACGCGCGAAATTGAAAGCGATGCCCTCGCGCGCCGTGCGCGACGCGAAGCCTGTCCGCGGAAAGTTTCCGCTCATCCTTTACAGCCTCGGCTCTCCCTCGCCCGCGCACGTCACGCCGGAGTTTCTGGCCAGTCACGGCTACGTCGTCGTGCAGGCGCCGCGGCTCGGCGCAACCGCGGGCTTTCCGCCGGACAACCGCGACGCGCTCGATCTCGACACGAAGCTCCGCGACATGGACTTCGTCCTCAACGCGATGAAGGACTTCCCGCAGGCCGACCTCGCGAACATCGGCGCGGTGGGCTTCAGCGCAGGCGGGCGGTGGGCGCTGGCGGCGGCGATGAAGTCGGCCGACGTGCACGCCGTGGTCTCGCTCGACTCGGTGATGCTCTACGACGATCCGGTCGCCGCCGCGTGGCGCAACATGCCGCACTTCAACCTCGACGCCGTGCGCGCGCCGATCCTTCATCTCACCAGCGCCACGTTCGCGAAGAACGACGACCCGAAAATGTGGGACGCGCTCCGCCACGCCGATCGCACGAAGCTGGTGTACGACGATCCCGTGCTCACGCACTGGGACTTTCAATCGCTCGGCTACGCCACGGCCCTCGCAGGCGCGCGCGGCGAGAACGCGGAGAAGATCGCGAATGCGTTTCACTCCTGGAACCGCGAGACGCTCGCTTTTCTCGACGCGAATCTGAAAGGCGGAACGTACAAGACACCCGCGAATGCGACCCACATCGCCGCGCTGCCCGCCCCGATCTCCATCACCGAATTCATGAACGCCCTCGGCGAGGAAGGCGTCGACGCGGCCATCGCGGCGTATCGCGCGGCATGGAAATCGGAGCCGCCCGTCGCGGAGGCCGCGGTGAACGTCGCGGGCTACAACCTCCTCTTCGGCGGACGCGCGCAGGATGCGCTGAAGATCCTCGCGCTGAACGCGGAGGCCTGGCCGGATTCAGCGAACACGCTGGACAGCCTCGCCGATGCGTACGCGTTCACCGGCGACCGCGCGAGAGCGCTGGAGCTGACGAAGAAAGCGAACGAAGTGCTGGCGAAGGAGACGGGACTGACCCCCGAACGGCGCGCGGCCATTCAGGGGAACATCGATGCGAAGTTGAAGACGCTGCAATAGGTGTCATCCTGAGCCCCGTAGAGGGCGAAGGACCTTCGCGCCGTGCCTGAGAGCAGGGGAAGGTCCTTCGACTTCGCTGCGCTCCGCTCAGGATGACACGTCGCTACTGCCTCATCTCCGTGATCGCGTTCATCACCAACCCGAACAAGCCCGGCGTGTTCATCCTCCACATCGGATTGGTCGACATCAGAATCACGTGACCTTTGCCGCGCGGCACGTCGATGACCGCGGGCTTGCCCGAGATCTCGTCCGCGCCTTCGAGCATGCCCGACATCAACAGGTCCTTCTCCGCGAACGAGATCACGATCTTCGGCTGCTCCTCCGCCTTCGGCATGAGGTGCTCGACGCTCCACGGCGAATCCTCTGGCATCGCGAACGGGTCGTTCTTGGGTTTCTCGGGGAGCGGTACGTACTCTCGTCCCTGCGGCACGTCCGGATCCTCTTTGCCTCCCCGGCCGCTGGGCCGCGACTCGGGCGGCGGATCGTCGCGCAGTCCGACCTTGAAGACGGGACCGCCGGAGAAGTACAGCGGAACCGTTTCGTCGTAGCCGCGCGCGATCGGATGATCCTTCGACGTCACCGCCCCGCGCACGATCGTGCCCGGCGCTTTCAGTTTGTTCGTCTCGACGACGCGCACCCAGCGCGCCAGTCCGTACTCGACCGCCCACACCGACGTGTCGCGCGCGGTGATGAGCGTGCCGCCGTCCTCGACGAAGCGCTGCAGGTTCGCGACGCCGGAGAGGCCGAGGCCGGGACGCATGTCGTCGGTTTCGTCGACGCCGAGGTTGGGGGTGAGGTCGGTCTTTTTCCAGGGGAGGGGCGGGCCGGCGGGATAACCGTTGACGATGTCCTGCGGCGACACGCGTCCGCTCACGGGCGGGAAGACGATGACGTCGTATTTTTCGCGCAGGTTGGCGATCGAGGAAGCGTCCTGCGTCGAGATGTACTCGTACGGCACGTTCATCGACTCGAGCGCCAGGCGCCACCACCCCTCGTCCTGCGTGGAGAACCACGTGTGCATCAGCGCGATGCGCGGCTTCCTGTTTTTCGCATCGGCGAACCAGTCGCGGTAGTAGGCCACTTCGCCAAACGTAGGACGGGCTTCAGCCCGTCCAGCGTACGGATGCATCTTCGTTTTCAACACGTCCGCATTCGCGACGCGCTTCACGTCGACGTTGAACAGATATCCCAGCGTCCAGCCCGTGTCGTCGTACACCTTCTCTTCGCCGCGCACGTACTGCACGTCGAGCAGGGTGTCCGCAAGGCGCGAGTACGGCTGGTCCATGCGGATGATGTACGAGCCTTTCGCGAACTTCACCGGCTCCTGTTTCTTCGTCGACGGCGGCCAGTTGGTGGCGAGTGAAAACGCTTCGTCCGCGGTGTGGATCTCGATGCCGTGACGATCGAGCAGCGTCAGAAGCTCGCGCACCTGACCCTGGCGTTTCTGCCCCGCATCGATGACCCACGCCGCAGGACCTTCTGCCGACGCCTTGCTGACGGCGCGTTTGCCCATCGTCCAGAAGCGCTCCAGGAACCGCTCGCGGTTCTCGGCCGCGTCGTGCAGCGCGAAGAGCACGCCGGACTGCTGATAGTTCACGTTGTTCCGCAGCGACCACTTCACCTCGGGCAGCGGCGGGTTCTGGCGGAACCACGCGCGGTCGCTCGTGCCGCGCACGACGCGGCGCTCGGTGGTCGGCCAGCGGTTGCCGAACGTCTCGTAGAAGCGCGCGATCGTGTTGCGGCCCGCGCCCAGCCAGAACATGTAGTTCGGCGCCCAGCCGTCCCAGAAGCCGTGCACCCACACGCCCGGCAGTCCGCGGCGCGTGAGCTCGTCCATCTCGTGGAATCCCATGCGATGCCACTCGTCGATCATCAGCGGATCGAGCGCGGGATTGAACGGACCCGTGCCCGTCGAGATGTACAGGAACGGCACCGACTCGTGCAGGTCGTGCATGACCTGCGGATGAAAGTCGTAGTAGGCCTTCATCGCATTCTTGCTGAGCGCGAGGGCCATGGCGATCTGGTCGCGGTTGTCGTCGTGCGCGACGTACTTGCCCCAGTACACGAGCGGCGGCGTGGGCACTTTCGGATTGGCCTCGCGCCAGCGCCACAGATCGACCTGCCGATCGCGGCCGTCCACTTCGAGCACGGGCGTGATGAGGGTGATGACGTTGTCGCGGATCTCTTTGATGAACGGCGTGTCCTCGACCGCCAGCCGATACGCGAGCTCCATGAGCATCTCGGGACTGCCGGTCTCGGGCGAATGCATCGCGCCGGTGAGGTAGTACATCGGCTTGCCCCGCGCGATGAGCGCGCGCGCCTCGTCATCCTTGATCTTGCGCGGGTCGGCGAGCCTGCGCGTGATGTCGCGATAGCGATCGAGATTGGCGATGGTCTCCTCGTTAGCGACGGCGACGAGGATGAACTCGCGGCCTTCCTCCGTCTTCCCGATCGAGAACACTTTCACGCGCGGCGACGCCGCCTCCAGCGCGCGCATGTAGCGGTACACGTCTTCCGCGTACGTGAGCTTTCCTTCCTGCCCGGCGATGTACCCG
>DATLBM010000112.1:0-6684 GCA_035526885.1 Thermoanaerobaculia bacterium
CTCGCGGCGAAAGGCGTGGAGTTCGTCGATGCGCCCGTTACCGGCGCGGTGGTGGGCGCGGAGAACGCCACGCTGACGATCATGATCGGCGGCACGGCCGAGAACTTCGAGCGCGCTCGCGATGTACTGCGGCTGAATGGGAAAACGCTCATTCACGTCGGTCCCGTCGGCGCCGGCCACGCCATCAAAGTGCTCACGAACACGATCATGGGCGCCACGGTCTGGATCACCTCGGAGTGCATGCTCCTGGCGAAACAGTTCGGCATCGACATGAAGACCGCGCTCGAAGTGACGAACGCAGGCAGCGGACGCTCCAACGCCAGCGAGAACCTGCTGCCCATGCGCCTGCGCGACGGGAAGTGGCCGCTCGTTTTCAAGCTGCTGCATCACGACAAAGACATCCGCATCGCCGCGTCGCTTTCGCATCAGCAGCACGCCTCGACGCCCATGCTCGCGCTGACGCAGCACCTCTTCTCCGGCGCGCTGCACCAGCTCGGCGACGGCGCGGACTACATCGAAGTGGCGAAAGTCATCGCCAGCATGAACGGCACTTCCTGGGACTGACGTGCCGCGCGTCACCGTCATCATGGCGACGTACAACTGGAGCACGGTGCTGCCGTACTCGATCGGCAGCGTGCTCGCGCAGACCTTCACCGACTTCGAGCTGCTCGTGATCGGCGACGGCTGCACGGACGACTCGGAAGACGTCGTGCGCGGGATCGATGATCCGCGCGTGCAGTGGATCAACATCGCGCGCACCGGGCATCAGTCCGGCCCGAACAACGAGGGTCTCCGCCGCGCCCGCGGCGAGCGTATCGCCTACCTCGGCCACGACGATCTCTGGATGCCCGACCATCTCGCGCTGCACCTGGCGAGCGATGCGGACTTTTCGTGCTCGGTCGCGGCGCTGATCGGGCCGGAGTCGAGCTTCATCGAGTTGAGCAAACCCGATCCGCAATTTCCGCGCTGGGTGCCGCCCTCCTCGTTCACCCATCGCCGTTCGCTGAACGCCGCGTGGCGCCATTACCGCGAAATGAGCGAGCCGCCGGACATCGAGATCGTGCGCCGCATCGTGCAGTCGGGTGCGAGCACCGAAGTCATCCCGCGCATCACGGTGGTGAAGTTTCCTGCATCGCAGCGGCGCAACGTCTACCGCGAGCGTCCCGCGCACGAGCAGGCCGCATGGCTGGCGCGCGTGCGCAGCGAGCCCGACCTCGAAGCGAAGCTCGCCGCGCAGGCGATCGATGGAAAGTTTCGCCGGGGATTGCGGTTGCTGCTGGAGCCATCACAATGGTGGGCATTCATCCGGCGCGGCGGCGGGAGCCGCATCGAGGCACGAAAGAAATACAAAGGGGTCGACTGATGCTGCAGGGCGCGGTGAAAGACGGACAGCTCGTGAACAGCGAGTGGCAGCAGATGCAGGGCGGCATCGAAGGCGTGATCACGCGCGAGGTTCTGCATGTGCCGCGCGATCACGGCGTCATCACCGAGCTCTATCGCAACGAGTGGGATCCGACCGGACAGCCGGTGGTTCACATCTATCAGTCGCGGCTTTTCCCCGGCGCGATCGGCGCGTGGAGCTGCCACATGAAGTCGATCGATCGCCTGTTCTGCAATCAGGGACATCTCAAAGCCGTGCTGTACGACGGACGCGAGCACTCCACGACGTACGGGCAGGTGCGCGAGATCTTCGTCGGCGACGCGCGTCCGACCTTCATCATCCTTCCCGTCGGCATCTGGCACGGCCTGCAGAACCTCGGCACCACCGACGCGCTGGTGTTGAACTACCCGACGCACGCCTACGACTACGAAGATCCCGATCACTGGCGTCTGCCGTTCGACACGGACGAGATTCCGTACACGTGGCGCGCGTCGGGAATGCGCAAGGACGCGCGCTGATCGCGACGACCGGGGGCCTCCGGCGGCCGGGGCCGCGGGCCCCGGACCCCGCTGACAGGCCTAGCCTCCGCGACACACTTTCGCATCTCGCACGGACGTGTCGCGGAGGCTAGGCCTGCAAACGGGGTCTGGGGTCGAGACCCCAGCCGCCGGAGGCCTCCCGTCGTCCCCCGGCGCAGCTAGAATGCGGCGCTCATGGCGCGGCCACCGGTCTCGGTCATCATTCACACCCTCAACGAGATCGAGCAGATCGAGGAATGCCTGCGCACCGTCGAGTGGGCGGATGAGCTCTACCTCGTCGACTCGCTGTCCACCGACGGCACGGTCGCGCGCGTGCGCGAGCAGTTCCCCAGCGCGCGCGTCGAAGAGCGCGAATACCTCGGCGCCGCCGCCACGAAGAACTACGCCATCGATCGCGCCGCGAACGACTGGATCTTCGTCATCGACGCCGACGAGCGCGTCACGCCGAAGCTCCGCGACGAGATCCTGCGCACGCTCGAAGGTCCGCTCGACGTGTGGGCGTACTCGGTCGGCCGCCGCAACTTCATGCTCGGCAAGGAAGTGCGCTTCAGCGGCCTGCAGCGCGATCGCGTGACGCGCCTCTTCCATCGCGGCCACGCGCGCTATCCGAACAAGCGTGTGCACGCGGACCTCGTCGTGGACGGCCCCACGCGCGACCTGCGGCACAAGATGCTGCACTACTACATCCGCAGCTTCGACCACATGATCGCCAAGATGACGCGCTACGCGAACTGGGGCGCCGCGCAGATGTTCATCGACGGCAAGACCACGGGCGTGTGGGGCATCTTCGCGCACCCCTTCGGCAAGTTCGTCCGCGACTACATCCTCAACCTCGGCTTCCTCGACGGCGCGCGCGGCCTGATCTCGGTCGGCATGCACGTCTACTACACCTTCTGGAAGTACGCGAAGCTCTGGGAGCTCCAGCAGCTCAAACGCCTCGGCAAGCCCGTGCCCCTGCCGGAGCTGGACAAGGAAGAAGAGCGCTGGGAGATGCCGTGGCTGAAGAAGACGTAGGACGGGCTTCAGCCCGTCCATGCAGGCCCGACCTACGTGTCCGCGGCCTCGACGAGCACGCGTAGTCCTTCCACCTGCTTGATGCGCACGCGCGCGCCTTGGGCGATCTCGCCGTTCGCGCGCGCGTTCCACAGCTCCCCGCGCACGAACACTTTGCCGTCCGGCCCGACGGGAGTGCGCGCGATTCCAATCTCGCCGATCATCGCCTCGACGCCGGTGGCGATCGGGTTGTGCCGCGCGCGCAGGACGAGCGTCATCAGGAACATGGCGATGATTCCGAACGGGACGCTCACCGCGATGGCCGTGAGCAGCTTCACGCGCATCTCCGGAATCGGTCCGTCGACGAGCGTGAGCGCGCCGAGGATCATGCAGACGATGCCGCCCGTGCCGAGGATGCCGTGGGAGGTGAACTTGGCTTCGAGGGCGAAGAGGACGAACGCGGCCAGGATCAGCGCGAACGCGGCGAAGCGCGTCGGCAGCAGGTTGAAGGCGAAGACGGCCAGCAGGATGGCGATCAGTCCGACCACGCCGGGCAGGATCGCGCCGGGATGATTGAACTCCGCATACAGCGCCAGCATCCCGATGGCGAAGAGCAGAAACGCGACGTTGGGATCCATGATCCACGACAGCAGTTTCTGCCGCGTGGTCATCGCGTAATCGACGACGGGCTTGTTGGCCACGCGCAGGACGGCGTTCGTCCCGTTGAAACGCTTGATCGATTTGCCATCCGCCCACCGCAGCAGCGACGGCACGTCCGCGGCGATGACCTCGATCAGCTTCTGCGACAGCGCTTCGTCCTCGGTGAACGACTTCGCCTCGCGCACGCCGCTTTCCGCCGCTGCAACGTTGCGTCCGCGCCGCTGCGCGATGCTGCGCATGAACGCCGCGGCGTCGTTCTGCACTTTCATCTTCATCACGTCGTCCATCTTTTCGCCGCCGATGATCACGGGGTGCGCGGCGCCGGTGTTGGTGCCGGGCGCCATGGCGGCGACGTCCGCGGACTCGAGGATGAAGAAGCCCGCCGACGCCGCGCGCGCGCCGCCCGGTCCCACCCACACGATCACGGGGACAGGCGACTTGATGATTTTCTCGACGATGCCGCGCATGGACGTTTCCAGCCCGCCCGGCGTGCGCAGCACCAGTACGACCGCGTCGGACTTGCGCCGCGCGGCCTCGTCGAGCGCGCGGCCGACGTATTCGTCGGTGATGGGATGAATGACGTCGTCGAGCTCCACGCGCAGCACATCCGCGTGCGCATGCAACGCGGCGACGACGATCGCAATCACGGCCAGAGCTCGCATCTCCGCTATTCTGCGCCCATGCCGCTGCGCGCGCAGCATCCCGATGAGCCGTGGCTCTGGCGCCGCGACTGGATGGACCGCACCATTCGCCAGTCGCCGGCTCTTGGCGGCGCTTGCCTGTTGGGCTTCACGATCCTCTGGAATCTCTTTGCCATCCCGATCGGAATCTTCCTCGTGCGCTGGCGCTGGCCGATGGACGCGCGCACGATTCTGCTGGCGGCATTTCCGATCTCCGGCGCGCTGCTCATTCTGCTCGCGCTCTACGCCGCGGCGCGGCGGTGGAGGTATGGCGTGTCGACGTGCCGCATCGAGCGCTCGCCGATTCCTCTCGGTACGACTCTCCGCGGCGAGCTCGACGTGCGCCTGCGCGAGGCGCCGCCGCAGGGCTTCGCGCTGCGACTGGCGTCGGTGCGTCGCGAGATTCGCGGCTCGGGCAAGGACCGCTCGGAACACGAGACCATCCTCTGGCAGGACGAGCAGACCCTCGAGCACGGCCTGATGCCGTCCGCGATCGGCATGCGCGTGCCGTTCCGCTTCGACATCCCCCACGACGCGCCGCCGTGCGACTTCACGGATCCGCGCAACACGGTCCTCTGGAAACTCTACGCATCCGCCGCGGTCCCCGGCATCGACTACGAAGCGGAGTTCGAGCTTCCGGTCTTCCGTGTCGAGGGCTCGCAGGACGAGATCGCGGACCGCCCACTCAGCGCCTTCTCGTGGCAACCGCCGCCCGAGGTCTCACTCACTCCGGACTCGATCACCATCCGCTCGTCCGCGCGCCTTGCGGACGTCGTCAGCTACGTCATCTTCTTCACGTTGTGGTACGGCGCCCTGTATCTCATCCGCCAACTCGGCGCGCCGCTGTGGGTCGTCCTCTTCTTCGCTCTCTTCGGCTTCGCCTTCGTTCTCTTCGCCTTCGACTTCGTCTTCGGCCGCACCCACCTTACCGCCACCCGCTCGCTGTTGAAGGTGCGCCGCACGTGGCTCGGTATCGGCCCCCCGGCCCGCGTCCTCCCATCGTCGGCCATCACCGCTCTCGCTCCGAAGCTCGGCGTGTCCGTCGGCAACCGCGCGTATCACGCGGTGGTCGCTACGCTCGCCACCGGCAGCACGCGCGGCATCGCACGCTATCTGCGCACGCGTCACGACGCGGAGATGCTCGCGGCGCGGGTGGGAGAGATGATGGGGTTGTGAGGGGGCGCGCTGCAGCTGGCGCACCTTCGGTGCGCAGCTGAGCGCACGACGTTCGCGCGGCTATCCGAAGCGTGATTCGACGCTCGCGGCTAACTCAGTGATGTATTGGTCCATGCGATCACCGAGAGCCGCAATCTCCTCGCGCGTGAAGGCGAGTCTCGTTCGGCGTCAGTTGTGATTTCAGTGTCCGCGGAATCGCAGCCTGGATCTGCTTCAACATTCGCGTGTCAACCAGCGCCATGTTGTGAACGATCGCATGTCTCGCCGCTTGCCCAAGGATGATGTCGTTCGTCGCAGATGTGCGCTGCAGCGCAATTCCGAAGTGCGTGTTGAACGCACG
Organism: Thermoanaerobaculia bacterium; assembly: GCA_035526885.1. Classification (GTDB taxonomy): domain Bacteria; phylum Acidobacteriota; class Thermoanaerobaculia; order Gp7-AA8; family Gp7-AA8; genus QHVT01. The sequence goes on from DATLBM010000112.1 coordinate 5,770, forward strand.
GACGATGCTCTGCATGTCCTGAAAACTGATCTGTCCCTGTTCGACGAGTTGCTCCGCAAAAACGTCCGCACCATCTGCACCGGCACCGAGAACACTCCAGGAAATCTTGATTTCAGCTCGTGTTGCCGGAACATCGTGGCCTTGAATGAGCGCCTGTTTGACGGTGTCGCGAAAAAGGTCGTGCATCGCCGATCCGAAATACGACACGAGCAGCACCACGCATTGGTTGAACATCACGTCATAGTGCCGCTTCAGCGAATCGGTCTGATGAACATTCCTGAGTGCTAAGGCACGGTTATGCGGAATTCGTGATGCGTTGTAAAGCCGGTGCTCGTTCAGAAGGGAGTCGGCTACCTTTTCCAAACCGTCGATCGCGATCTCGAGAATCAAACGGTCAAACCGCGCCAGCTCATTGACGGAGGCGACGTTCGCGCGAAATCCCGTGACTGCGCTGTCGGTGAACTTCACAGGCTAATTCCCCGGCGGCAGGTACTCCGGCTGCGGTTCGTAGTTGAAGAACTTGGTGATGTCGTTGCGGAAGACGAGCTTGAAGTCGCCGATGGGGCCGTTGCGTTGCTTGGCGATGATGATCTCGGCAATGCCTTTTTCTTCGGTCTCTTTGTTGTAGACCTCGTCGCGGTAGATGAAGGCCACGACGTCCGCGTCCTGCTCGATCGAACCGGATTCGCGGAGGTCCGAGAGCTGCGGCCGGTGGTCGCCCGTGCGTTGTTCCGGACGGCGCGAGAGCTGCGAAAGCGAGAGCACGGGGACGTTCAGTTCCTTGGCGATGGCTTTCAGACCGCGAGAGATCTGCGAGATCTCCTGCTGCCGCGACTCCACCTTGCCTTTGACCGACATGAGCTGGAGGTAGTCGACCATGATCATGTCCAGGCCGGCCTCCATCTTCAGGCGACG
>DATLBM010000113.1:0-2503 GCA_035526885.1 Thermoanaerobaculia bacterium
ACGCGCGGACTCTATGACCAGGCACTCATCGTCCTTCTCTCCGATCACGGCGAGGGTCTCGGCGACCACGGCGAGGACGAGCACGGGATCTTTCTGTATCGCGAGAGCATCCAGGTTCCGCTGATGGTGAAGCTGCCCCACTCGACGCGCGCGTCGCGCGTGACCGAGACCGTCGGACTGCGCGATGTGATGCCGGCCATCCTCGACGAGCTGCGGATCGCGCTGCCGCAGGGACTGGAGTCGCGGCCGATCTTTCGCCAGGTCCAGGCGCGCCCGGTCTACAGCGAGACGTTCTATCCGCGCCTGCACTTCGGCTGGAGCGATCTGCACTCGCTGACCGACGGCGCGAAGCATTTCATCCAGGCGCCGCGGCCGGAGCTCTATGACCTTGCGTCCGATCCCGGCGAGACGAAGAATCTGATCGAGAGCGATCGCCGCACGTACGCGGCGATGAAGCAGGCCATCGCGCCGATGATCGTTCCGGCCGCATCTCCCACGGCCATCGCGCCCGAGGAGGCGGCGAAACTGGCGGCCCTCGGATACATCGGCAGCGGCGCGCAGGCCGCGCAATCGTCCGAGCTGCCCGATCCGAAAGACGAGCGGCAGACGTTCCGCGACCTGCGCAGCGCGTTTGCGAAGTTCCGCGCGGGCCGCGATCCCGAGGCGCTGAGCGCATTTCAGAAAATCCTCAGCGATCACCCGGGCATGACCGACGTGTGGGACGTCACCGCGAAAACGTACTGGCGCATGGGCCGGCGCGACGAGGCAATCGCCGCGGCAAAAGAGGGACTGAAGACGAATCCGCAATCGTCCGTGCTGGCGATCGCGGTGGCCGAATTCGCGCTGGACGCCGGACGGCTCGACCAGGCCGCGCAACACGCCGAACTGGTCCTGCCGCAGGATGCGCCGCGTGCTCACGAGATCCTCGCCCGCGTGGCCATGGCGCGCGGCGATCTGGCCGGCGCGGAACAGCATGCGAGGCAGGCCATGAATGGCGGCGATCGCGCCGCCGCGCGCGTGACGCTCGCGCGCGTGCTCAAGCAGGCAGGCCGTGATGCCGAGGCGCTGGCGGTGGCCGATGAAGCCGCGCGCATCGTCGTCGATGAGAACAAACCGCCGTTCGCCGGTCTTGCGTTCTTGCGCGGCGATCTGCTGGCGCGGCTGGGACGCAATCAGGAAGCCGAAGCTGCGTTCCGGCAGGAGATCGCGCTTGCGCCGGGCGATGCTCGCGCGTATCAGAGTCTGATGGTGCTGCTCGTGAGCGAAGGGCGCGGCAACGACGCCACGCCGCTCGTCTTCCAACTGCTCCAGCGCGCGCCGACCGCGCAGAGCTACGCGGCGATCGTCGAAACCATGAAAGCCCTCGGCGACGTGAACGGCGTGCGGTACTGGACCGCGAAGGCGCGCGAGAAGTATCCGCGCGACCCGCGCTTTCAACGATGACGAAGAGACGCTGGATCATCGCAGCGGCCGTGGTCATCGCGCTGCTCATGGCGGGCGCGATCGTGTTGCGGCGCAATCGCCGCGGCGCGCCGGACGTCATCCTGATCACCATCGACACGCTGCGCGCCGACTCGCTGGGCTTCATGGGCAGTACGCGCGTCCGCACGCCGTATCTCGACAGCCTCGCCGCGCGCGGCACCGTGTTCACGAATGCGCACGCGCATAACGTCGTCACGCTGCCGTCGCACACCAACATCCTCACCGGCCTCTATCCGTATCAGCACGGGATCCGCGACAACGCCGGCTTCGTGCTCGACGCGAAGCATCCCACCCTCGGCGCGATGATGAGCCGCGCCGGCTACACCACCGCGGCCTTCGTCAGCGCCTTCCCTCTCGACTCGCGCTTCGGCTTGAACGCCGGCTTCCAGGTTTACGACGACAAGTATCGCGAGGCCTCCAATCCGCTCGACTTCGTCGTGCAGGAGCGGCCGGCCGAAGAGACGCTCGCCGCTGCGCGGAGCTGGTACGCATCGGCGCAGGGAAAGAAGTTTCTCTGGGTGCATCTGTACGATCCGCACGCGCCGTACGATCCTCCCGCGCCGTTCCGCGAGCAGTACCGCGCCGCGCCGTACCTCGGTGAGATCGCTTACGTCGACGATCAGCTTTCGCGATTCCTCGCGCCGATTCTCGAGGCCCGTCCCGACACGGTGGTCATCATCACCGCCGATCACGGCGAGGCCCTCGGCGATCACGGCGAGCAAACGCATGGACTCTTCGCGTACGAGTCGACGCTGAAGGTGCCGCTCCTCATCGTCGACCCCGAGCGCCCGCCACGACGGGAGAACGGCAGCGCCAGGCACGTCGATCTCGCGCCGACCATCCTTCATCGCGCCGGCGCGGACGTGCCGGCCGGCCTTCCCGGCCACGACCTGTTCGGCGGCGCGCCCGCGGCGGACAGCTACTTCGAATCGCTCTCGGCGTCGCTGAATCGCGGGTGGGCCCCGCTGGTCGGCTTGATCTCTGGCGGGAAGAAGTACATCGATCTGCCGCTACCGGAGCT